>CAZPTM010000007.1:0-256 GCA_964589665.1 uncultured Limnohabitans sp.
GACTCCCCCAACGACCTGCCCTTGCTCGAACGCGCCCAACACCCCGTGGCCACCAACCCCGACCCGCGTTTGCGCCAACTGGCGCAAACCCGTGGCTGGCCCATACTGGATCTGTTTCCATGATCAAAAAAATCATCCATAAATTGCTGGGCAAACCCACGGGCAACCGTCCCGACTTTGGCCGCCGCCACGAAGTGCCGGTGTCCGTGCACCGCATCAACCCCGATCTGGTGGACGAACGCGCCATCAACGTGGT
>CAZPTM010000007.1:266-6734 GCA_964589665.1 uncultured Limnohabitans sp.
CCAAGCCGGCTACCAAGCCTATGTGGTCGGCGGCGCCGTGCGCGACCTGCTGGTGGGCTTGCGCCCCAAAGACTTTGACGTGGCCACCAACGCCACCCCCGAGCAAGTCAAAAGCCTGTTTCGCCGCGCCTTCATCATTGGCCGACGCTTTCGCATCGTGCACGTGGTCTTTGGCCGTGGCCGCGAGCATGAAGTGATCGAAGTCTCCACCTTCCGCGCCTACCTGGACAACAGCGCCGCCGAGCAAGTCAAAGGCAACGAAAAAACCAGCAAACGCGCCCTCGAAGGTGTCAAACACGCCGTCGACGCCAGCGGCCGCGTGCTGCGCGACAACGTCTGGGGGCCGCAAGACGAAGACGCCACCCGCCGCGACTTTACCGTCAACGCCATGTACTACGACCCGCAAACGCAAATCGTTGTTGACTACCACGGCGGCATTGCCGACGCCCAAAAACGCGTGTTGCGCATGATTGGCGACCCCCAATCGCGCTACCGCGAAGACCCGGTGCGCATCATCCGCGCCGTGCGCTTTGCCGCCAAACTCAGCCCCCTGGGTTTTGCCATCGAGCCGCGCACCGCCAAGCCCCTGGCCAGCATGAAAAAACTGCTTGCCGATGTGCCCCAAAGCCGCCTGTTTGACGAAATGCTCAAACTGCTCCAAACCGGCCACGCTTTGGCCTCCATTGAGCAACTGCAAACCCTGGGCCTGGCCAAAGGCATTTACCCGCTCTTGGATATCGTTGTCGAACGCGCCCAAACTGACTTTGTCCGCGCCGCCCTGGCCGACACCGACCGCCGCGTGGGCGAGGGCAAGCCCGTCGCTCCCAGCTTCTTGCTCGCGTGTGTGCTGTGGCAAGACGTGCGCCAAGCCTGGCAAGAACGCCTGGCACAAAAAGAACACCCCTTCCCCGCGCTGCAAGGCGCCATTGACGAGGTGTTTGACACCCGCATTGGCGACGTCTCTGGTCGCGGCAAGCTCGGCGCCGATATGCGCGAAATCTGGATGATGCAGCCCCGCTTCGAAAAACGCGTGGGCAGCACCCCCTTCAGCCTGGCAGAACAACCACGTTTCAGGGCCGGGTTCGACTTCTTGCGCCTGCGTGCCGATGTGCAAGAAGTGTCGCTGGAGCTGGCCGACTGGTGGCAAGAATTCAGCATGGCCGACGACCATACCCGTGCCGACCTGGTCGAGCAAGCTCGCGCCCAGCAACAAGCCAAACCTAAAACCCGTACCCGCCGCGTCACCAAACCCAAACTGGACAATGCCGCACCTGAGGCTGCCAGCAGCGAAGTGCAGGGTAGCGTAGGCGAGGGCGAAGCCAGCCCCAACAAAAAACGCCGCCGTCGCCGCCGCAAGCCAGCGGGCGGTGCAACAGGCGAGGCTGGTAGCGAAAGCTAAGCCTTTGTCCGCGCGCCCACCCGTCACCGCTTACATTGGCCTGGGTGCCAACCTGGGTCAGGCCGCGCAAACCCTGCGCTGGGCTGTGGCGCAAATGGCGCAGTGGCCTGGCGTGCAGGTGCAAGCCGTGTCCGACCTGTACCGCACCGCACCGTTCGAGGCCCAAGGCCCCGACTTTGTGAATGCCGTGGCCGCGCTGCACACCTCCCAAACCGCACCCGAGCTGCTGCAAAACCTGCTGGCGCTGGAGCTGCAAGCCGGGCGCGAGCGGCCCTACCGCAATGCCCCCCGTACGCTGGACCTGGACTTGCTCTTGTACGGCCACGCCAGCATCAGCAGCCCGCATCTCAAGGTGCCGCACCCCCGTATGACTGAGCGCGCCTTTGTACTGGTGCCCCTGGCACAAATTGCGCCCGAGCGGGTCAGTGCCGCCGCTTTGCACGATGTGAAAAACCAAGCGGTTTCCCGGCTTGAGTCCTGGAAGTGAACGGTTAAACTCCAAGCTGTCATAAAAGTGTCATGCTGCGTAAACCGTAGCGTCACTCAAACCGTCAGGAGTACCGCATGTTGTTTGCCAAGCTGCTGCCCAAGGAGGGCAATTTTTTCCACCTCTTCAATCAGCATGCAGACCGTGTGGTCGAAGCCGCACGCTCCTTTGCAAGCCTGGTGGCCAACTACTCGGACACCCACCTGCGCGATAAATACAACCAGGACGTTGACAACGCCGAGCGCGCCGCCGACCGCGTCACCCAGGAAGTCAATCGCCTGCTGCACACCACCTTCATCACCCCCATTGACCGCGAGCAAATTCACGCCCTCATCAACATGATGGACGACGTGGCCGACCTGATCCAGGACTCTGCCGAAGCCATGGCTCTGTATGACGTCAAGCACATGACCGAAGAGATCACGCGCCTGACCGACTTGTCCGTGCGCTCGTGCGAGCGCCTGCAAGATGCCATCAAACTGCTCGCCCGCATTGGGGAGCCCGACGTGGCTGAAGCTACCCTCAAAACCTGTGAAGAAATTGACCGCCTCGAATCCGACGCCGACCGTGTCCTGCGCAGCGCCCTGAGCAAACTCTTTCGCGAAGAACCCGATGTGCGCGAGCTCATCAAGCTCAAAGCCCTTTACGAGTTGCTCGAAACCATCACCGACAAGTGCGAGGATGTGGCCAACCAGATCGAGGGCATCGTCCTCGAAAACTCCTGATCCGGGCGGGCCTGCGCGATGGAACACGTGCAATCTGCTTTCTGGATCGTGATGCTGCTGGTCTTGCTGGCGCTGGTGTTTGACTTCATGAACGGGTTTCATGACGCTGCCAACTCCATTGCCACCGTGGTCTCTACCGGCGTGCTCAAACCCACTCAGGCGGTGGTGTTTGCCGCCTTCTTCAACTTTGTGGCCATCTTCATCTTCCACCTCAGTGTGGCCGCCACCGTGGGCAAAGGCATTGTGCAGCCCGGTGTGGTGGACGTGAACGTGGTCTTTGGCGCCTTGTCGGGCGCCATCGTCTGGAACGTACTTACCTGGTACTACGGCATTCCCAGCAGCTCCTCGCACGCCCTCATTGGTGGCATTGTGGGCGCCGTCATTGCCAAAGCCGGTACAGGCGCGTTACTGTCTGCCGGCATCATGAAGACCGTGCTCTTCATTTTCGTCTCGCCCCTGCTGGGCTACCTGTTGGGCTCGCTCATGATGGTGCTCGTGGCCAACGTGTTCCGTCGCACACGCCCACTCAAGGTCGACAAATGGTTTCGTCGCCTGCAGCTGCTGTCTGCAGGTGCATACAGCCTGGGTCACGGCGGCAATGATGCTCAAAAGACCATTGGCATCATCTGGATGATGCTCATTGCCACCGGCTACGCTACTGCAGCGGACAAGACGCCGCCCACGTGGGTCATCATCAGCTGCTACATGGCTATCGGTTTGGGCACCATGTTTGGCGGTTGGCGCATCGTCAAAACCATGGGCCAGAAAATCACCAAGCTCAAACCCGTGGGCGGCTTTTGTGCCGAGACCGGTGGTGCCATGACCCTGTTCCTGGCTACAGCGCTGGGCATTCCGGTGTCTACCACCCATACCATTACCGGTGCCATTGTGGGGGTGGGCTCTACCCAACGCGCCAGCGCCGTTCGCTGGGGCGTGGCGGGCAACATCATTTGGGCTTGGGTGCTGACCATACCCGCCAGCGCGCTGGTGGCTGCTTTGGCTTACTGGGTGAGCTTGCAGATCTTTTAGGACAGGCAAGTCTCATTTAAAAAACGGCCGCATATCCGGCCGTTTTTTATTGGCTGATTAGTCGAGCTTGCTCGATCTGGTATTCAAAGTACCGCTGGAAGCTGAAGACCAGGCTGGACATCAAAATTGCCGTGCCTATCAGCAGGGATGCTGCGACACCGCCAATGGTGAGCCAGCTGGTTTGCCCACAGCGATGATCAGAAGGGTGTTGGGGGTTGAATTTAGCGTTCCACTTTTCGGTGGACATGAGGCCGTAAACAATAGCATTGAGGGCGCAGCCGGCTATGGTGAAGCCCACCAGTGGAATGAGCCACCAGCTCATGAGGTCGTCTTGACCAAAGTCTTGAACGCGGCTGATGCCGTACAGACCCATGGCTGTCGGAATGGGCAGCAGCCAGCCAAGCCAGTCGCCAAAACCAAAGAGGTAGAAGCGGTGCAGGCCCAGGGGGCCGCCAATGAACGTGAGCCAGGTGGAGAGGGTCTTGCTTTTCATGCGCGCATTATCGCGCCTTGGCATGCGGTGCTGTGCTTAAAAGGCTATAATCCAAGGCTTTTCAGTGTGTCACTGGCCGGGTGGCTAGTTGCGTGTCTCAAACGCTGAAGATTTGATGGACGCCGCAAGAAGCGGTTTCCAGACCACCCAAGGATTTAAAAATGGTCGTTATTCGTATGAGCCGTGGCGGCTCCAAAGCCCGTCCTTTCTACAGCATCGTTGTGGCTGACAAGCGCGTGCGTCGCGATGGTAGCTTCATCGAGCGTCTGGGTTTCTACAACCCCACCGCTAAAGGCGGCGAAGAAGGTCTGCGCGTTGCCATGGACCGCGTGACTTACTGGAAGAGCGTTGGCGCTCAGGCTTCTCCCACCGTGGAACGCCTGCTCAAACAAGCCGCCAAAGCTGCTGCCTGATTGGCCCGCACCTGATGCGCCCACAACTCGAAGTGGCCGAATTGCCGGCTGACGCTGTAGAGGTGGGGCGCATTGCAGATGCCTGGGGCATCAAAGGCTGGTTCAAGGTCTTGCCCCACAGCGCCTCGCCCGAGGCGCTTTTTTCTTCCAAACGCTGGTATTTACTTCCACCCGAAAAGCAGCAGTCGCGCCCGGCACGAGCTGCTGCCTCGACCACGCCCACCCCCAGCTTGCCCTGGACCGAGCCTTTGCTGCTCAAGGTCAAAGAGGCCAAAGAGCATTCCGACAGCATCGTGGCGTGCAGCGCAGACGTGACTGACCGCAATGGTGCAGAGGCCCTCAAGGGCGCTCGTGTGTTTGTGTCGCGTTCGAGCTTTCCGACCCCTGAAGATGGCGAGTATTACTGGGTGGACCTTATGGGCTTGCCTGTGACCAACCGAGAGGGCGTGAGCCTGGGTGTGGTGCACGATTTGCTGGCCACCGGGCCGCAGACGGTGTTGGTGTTGCACGCCGAAGAGGGCGGCAAAAAGATCGAGCGCATGATTCCGTTTGTGGACGCCTTTGTCGACAAGGTGGACCTGCAGGCACGGTGCATCACCGTGGACTGGCA
The DNA here is from genome assembly GCA_964589665.1 of uncultured Limnohabitans sp. Classification (GTDB taxonomy): domain Bacteria; phylum Pseudomonadota; class Gammaproteobacteria; order Burkholderiales; family Burkholderiaceae_C; genus Limnohabitans_A. The sequence goes on from CAZPTM010000007.1 coordinate 5,423, forward strand.
GCCCGATTACTGATGAAGGGCGCGTGCTGTGCGCTTTGACATCATCACCCTGTTTCCTGAACTGTTTGAGCCGTTTTTAAAAGCGGGCGTGACGCGACGTGCCTTTGAGACGCGCCAGGTGGATGTGCGCCTGTGGAACCCGCGCGATGTTGCCGAGGGCAATTACCGCCGCGTGGACGACCGCCCCTTTGGCGGTGGCCCCGGCATGGTGATGCTGGCCGAGCCGCTGGAGAAGTGCTTGCAGGCCATTCGCGCCGACCGAGGGGAGGGGGCGCCCGTGGTGCTGTTTTCGCCCATTGGCCACACCCTTAACCACACGGCGGTGCAGGCCTGGTCGGACAGCGAGGGCGCCGTTTTGCTGTGTGGCCGCTACGAGGGTGTGGACCAGCGCTTTATTGACCGCTATGTGACGCACCAGATCAGCCTGGGCGACTTTGTGTTGTCGGGCGGCGAGATTGCGGCCATGGCTTTGCTGGACGCGGTGGCGCGGTTGCAGCCTGGCGTGCTCAATGACGAGGGCAGCCACCAGTTCGACAGCTTCAACCCCGCACTCGATGGTTTGCTGGACAGCCCGCACTACACCCGTCCCGAGGTGTGGCAGGGCGAGCCGGTGCCCGAGGCCTTGATGTCTGGGCACCACGCCCGCATTGAGCGCTGGCGGCGCGAGCAAAGCCTGACGCTCACGGCCAAGCACCGTCCCGAGTTGCTGGCGCAGGCCCGCGCAGACGGCAAACTGAGCCCGGCTGACGAGCTTTTTCTGAAAAAGCTATAATCCAAGGCTTTTCGGTCCTCTACTCGCCGCGGTCCAGCTTTGATTTGGAACGCCCCTAGTGCAGCGGGCATGAACGAAAAAATTGTGGAGTTTCAGATGAACCTGATCCAAACCCTTGAGCAAGAAGAAATTGCTCGCCTTGGCAAGACCATTCCCGAATTCGCCCCTGGCGATACCGTGATCGTGAACGTGAACGTGGTTGAAGGTAACCGCAAGCGCGTGCAGGCTTACGAAGGTGTGGTGATCGCCAAGCGCAACCGTGGCCTCAACAGTGGCTTTACCGTGCGCAAGATCTCCAGCGGCGAAGGCGTGGAACGTACGTTCCAGACCTATAGCCCCCTGATCGCCAGCATCGAAGTCAAGCGTCGTGGCGACGTGCGTCGTGCCAAGCTGTACTACCTGCGCGAGCGCAGCGGCAAGTCGGCCCGTATCAAGGAAAAGCTGCCCCAGCGCAAAGCTGCTGTGGCTGCCCAGTAATCCTGATCAGCACAAAAAGAAAACCGCCCGTGGTGCAAACCCGGGCGGTTTTTCTTTGGGCGT
>CAZPTM010000007.1:6834-19400 GCA_964589665.1 uncultured Limnohabitans sp.
CCGCCGACCACTTTGGGGCCACGGCTGGGGCGATCGCCGAAGCGGTCGTTGCCGCCAGCGCGGGCTTGGGCGCCACGCGGGGCGTGTTGGGGCTTGTCGAAGCCTCCACCGAAGCCGCCCCCAAAGCCACCACGGGGGGCGCGGTCGTCACGACGCTCGAAGCGTTGCTCGCCGGGATGGCCAAAGCCACGGTCGTGACCACGGCGTTGGTCGTTGTTCCAGCCGCCCTGGCCCTGCTCAAAGCGTGGGTCGTGACGCGCCTCAAAGCGGGGCTCCTGGCGGGCACCGAAACGATCGCCACCAAAGCGGTCACCGCTACGGAAGTCGTTGCCGCGTTGTTCGTTGTTGCGGTTGCCCCAGCCTTTGGCCTGGCCGCCAAAGCCGCGGTCACCACCGCCAAAGCCGCCGCGCTCGCTGCGGCCGCCTTTGCCGCCCTTGCCGCCAAAGGATTTGCGCGGTGGGTAGTCAAAGCGTTGCTTGGGTTCCAGGCCGGGAATGGTTTCGGCCTTGAAGGGTTGCTTGGTGTAGTGCTCGATGTCGCCAATCTTTCGGCGGTCGCGGATTTCGGCAAAGGTCACGGCAATGCCGCTGCGGCCAGCACGGCCCGTACGGCCAATGCGGTGGGTGTAGTCCTCGGCCTTCATGGGCAGTCCGAAGTTGAACACGTGCGTGATGGTGGGCACGTCAATACCGCGCGCGGCCACGTCGGTGGCGACCAGAATTTGCACCTGGCCGTTGCGCAGCGCCATCAGGCGGCGGTTGCGCAGGCCCTGGCTCAGGGCGCCGTGCAGCGCCACAGCGGCAAAGCCGGCTTGCTGCAGTTCGGTGGCCAGGCCGTCGCATTCGATTTGCGTGCTGGCAAACACAATGGCTTGGTCAATGCTGGCGTCGCGCAGCCAGTGGTCGAGCAGCTGGCGCTTGTGCTCGGCGTTGTCGGCCCAGAACAACACTTGCTTGATGTTGGTGTGTTTTTCTTGCGGGCTGTCGATTTGCACTTTGTGCACAGCGGAGCCGCCGTCGTGCATGACGCGCATGGCCAGCTGCTGAATGCGGGGTGCAAACGTGGCAGAGAACATCATGGTCTGGCGGCGTTGGGCGGTCAGATCGTTGATTTCGGCCAGGTCGTCGGAGAAGCCCAGGTCCAGCATGCGGTCGGCTTCGTCAACCACCAAAAACTGCACTTCATTGAGTTTGATTTGCATGGAGCGCTGCAGGTCCAGCAGGCGGCCAGGCGTGGCCACCACCAGGTTGGCGTTTTGCAGCTTGGCAATTTGCAGCTGGTAAGGAATGCCGCCCACCACGTTGGCAATGCGCAGGCCTTTGCAGTGCTTGACCAGCTCGATGGCGTCGTGCGCCACCTGCTGCGCCAGTTCGCGCGTGGGGCACAGCACCAGGGCGCCGGGCACGGCGGCTTTGAAGTTGCGCGGGTTGGTGGGGTCTTTACGGCGGGCGCGCTTGGGTGGCTCTTCGCCACGGGCAAGAGCGTCGGCGCAGGCCTGGTCGAAATCGGCCTTGGCTTTGGCGTCGGCAGCGGCTTGCTGCTGAATCAGGGTGTGCAGCACGGGCAGCAAGAAGGCGGCGGTTTTGCCGCTGCCGGTTTGGCTGGAGACCATCAGGTCGTTGTAGCCGTGGTGTGCTTCGTCGTCAGACGGCAGGGCCAGCGGAATGGCTTGCGCCTGCACGCGGGTGGGCTGGGTGTAGCCCAGGTCGGCCACGGCCTGAATGAGTTCCTGGGCCAGGCCCAGCTGCACAAAGCCGTTGGGCTCGGTGGGTTCGCTGGTTTGGACCGCTTCGGTTGCGTCGATGGAAAGGTCTTGCGCAGGCACGTGCTCGGCCTGCAGGTCGGTGATTTGTTCAGTCATGAAATAACTCGCACGGCACTGCAGCGGGTGGCTGCAGGCACCGTCAGGTTGAAAACAACATCAACCTTCAAACGGTGCTCAGCGAAGGCGTAAAGCCTGGTTCGCGAGTGACCCGAATTCAGACGCAAGCGTCATGGGCCAAGGCATGAGGGGAGATGCAAGAAAAACGCCACCGCTGGGGTGGCGTGGCGCAATTATCGCACGGATCGGATTTTTGTGCAGGGTTTTCCCTGAAATCACAAACGAATGAACTGCTCGCGGTAGTGTTCGAGCTCGTCAATGGACTCGTGCACATCGGCCAGCGCGGTGTGGCGTTGCTTCTTTTTGAAGGCCGAATACACCTCGGGCTTCCAACGGCGCGAGAGCTCTTTGAGCGTGCTCACATCCAGGTTGCGGTAGTGAAAGTACGCCTCCAGCTTGGGCATGAACTTGACCAGAAAGCGGCGGTCCTGGCTGATGGTGTTGCCGCACAGCGGCGAGGCGCTTTTGGGCACGTACTTCTTGATGAAGTCCAACAGCTGTTGCTCGGCCTCGGCCTCGGTGGTGGTGCTGGCTTTGACCTTGTCGATCAGGCCGCTGCGGCCATGGGTGCCTTTGTTCCAGGCGTCCATCTTGCCCAGCAGCTCGTCGCTTTGGTGGATGACCAGCACCGGGCCTTCGATGCGCGGCGTCAGCTGCGGGCCGGTGACGATGACGGCAATCTCCAGCAGGCGTTCTTTTTCGGGGTCGAGCCCGGTCATTTCGCAGTCGATCCAGACCAGGTTCTGGTCCGATTTGGCCAAGGTTTCGGCAGCCGCAGCAGAGGTGTTTTGGGGTTGAGCAGACATAGCGGGATTGTCGCTGAAGAAAACGGTACTTTTTTTGACTATAGTTGCGCACAAATACAAATCTGGCACGAACCGGATTCAGGGAGTAAAAATGCATTTCATCATCGGCCAGTTTTGGCAGGTCGTAGGGGGCATGCTTGCGGGCTTGTTCATTGGATTTTTGCTAGTGCTCGCTTACGCCAACAGCAAAACGCCAACCGACAAAGCACCAGTTGTGACCAGCGCATTGAGCCCCAAGCCATTGCCTAACGCGAATACGCCGAGACCGTTTGTGCTCTGAAGCTTAATTAGCTGTCTAAACGATTGCGTAGCACCCGGGGGCTTTTACAATTTCCCCCATGAATCCTTCTCTGTTGTTGACGGTGGCGCTGGCTGTGGTGCTGGTGCTGCATGTGCTTCTCAAGCTTTGGCTCAATGCTCGCCAGGTGCGGCATGTGGCGGCGCACCGGGCGCAGGTGCCTGCGGCGTATGCGGGCACTATTGGCCTGGTTGACCACCAAAAGGCGGCCGATTACACGCTGGCCAAGGCGCGGCTGGCACAGTGGGACATTTTGCTGGACGGCGCGCTGGTGCTGGGCTGGACCTTGCTGGGTGGTTTGCAGGCTTTGCAGAGCGTGGTGCAAAGCCTGGTGTCGCCGGGCTTGATGCAGCAGGTGGCGCTGGTGCTGGGTTTTGCTTTGGTGGGTGGTGTGCTGGCCTTGCCCTTGTCGTGGGTGCAGACCTTTGGTGTGGAGCAGCGGTTTGGCTTCAACAAAATGACGCCCGCGCTGTGGCTGACGGACCTGGCCAAGGGGCTGGCGCTGGGCCTGGTGCTGGGTGTGCCTTTGCTGGCTTTGGTGCTGTGGCTCATGCAAGCCGGGGGTAGCCTGTGGTGGCTGTGGGCCTGGGGCGCGTTGGTGTTGTGGCAGCTGGTGCTGATGGCGATTGCACCCAATGTGATCATGCCGCTGTTCAACAAGTTTTCGCCTTTGGAGGACGAGGCCCTCAAGGCCCGTGTGCAGGCGCTGATGGCGCGTGCAGGTTTCAAGGCCAAGGGCTTTTTTGTGATGGACGGTAGCCGCCGCTCGGCGCATTCCAATGCGTTTTTTACCGGCTTTGGCGCCAGCAAGCGCGTGGTGTTTTTTGACACCTTGCTCAAGCAGCTGAGCACGCCCGAAATGGAGGCTGTGCTGGCCCACGAGTTGGGGCATTTCAAGCACAAGCACATTGTCAAAATGATGGCCACGTCCTGGCTGACCAGCCTGCTGGGTTTGGCGCTGCTGGGGTGGCTGGCGCAGCAGGTGTGGTTTTACACGGGGCTAGGCGTGCTGCCCAATATGCAGGGCGGCAACGATGCGTTGGCGCTGGTGCTGTTCATGCTGGTGGTGCCTTTGGTGACGTTTTTTGCCTCGCCCGTTTTGTCGTGGCGTTCACGCCAGCAGGAGTTTGAGGCCGATGCCTATGCCGCCTCGCAAACGCCGGCCAAAGACCTGGCCAGCGCCTTGCTCAAGCTCTACCAGGACAACGCATCCACGCTGACGCCAGACCCGCTGTATGTGCGTTTTTATTATTCGCACCCACCGGCCAGCGAGCGCCTTGCGCGCATGCAGGCGGCCTGAGGCAGCATGGCCAAGAAACCATTACAGACCGCCACCACGACGGCCTTGCAGCAGGCGTTGGTGGTGGGCTCGTTCGGGCGGCATTGTCTGATTGAAACGGACGATGGCCAACGCCTGATTGCCCATCCGCGTGGTAAGAAAAACCAGGCAGTGGTTGGCGACCGCGTGCAGTGGGCCGCCACGGGTGACGAGGCCAGCATTGAAGGCGTGGTGCCCCGGCGCAACCTGTTTTACAGGCAGGATGAGATTCGCACCAAATCGTTTGCGGCCAACCTGGACCGGGTGCTGATTTTGCTGGCGGCCGAGCCCGAGTTTTCCGAAAGCCAGTTGACGCGCGCTTTGGTGGCGGCTGAAGCCGAGCACATTGTGCCGATCATTGCCTTGAACAAGTGCGACTTGCGCGAGCCGTTTGAACGCGCCTGGCAACGTTTGGCGCCTTACCGCCGCATGGGCTACCAGGTGTTGCCATTGGGTTTGGCTCCGCGCAGCAGTGATGTAGCGGATGACGGCGTGGCCGCACTGGTGCAGGCGCTCTCTGGGCACCACACCCTGGTGTTAGGCCCTTCGGGGTCTGGCAAAAGCACCTTGATCAACCGCCTGGTGCCCGACGCACAAGCCGAAACCGGCGAGATTTCGCAAGCCCTCAACAGCGGCAAACACACCACCACCAACACGCGTTGGTATTGGGTGTCTGCGCTCGACGCGGAAACCGAGCGCGGTGCCTTGATCGATTCGCCCGGTTTCCAGGAGTTTGGGCTGCACCACATTGAGCCGACGGGGCTGGCGCAGTGCATGCCGGATTTCCGTGCTTACCTTGGCCAGTGCAAGTTTTACAACTGCACCCACTTGCACGAGCCTGGATGCGCGGTGCTGGCTCATGTGGGCGAGCCGCAAGAAGGTGGCATCAGCGAGAGACGCCACCGCATTTACGCCCAGTTGTTTGAAGAGCTGAGCCAGCAGCGCTGGTAAGCGCTCAGCCCAGCAAATTGGCCATGCTCAGCAGGGCCAGCAGCACCAGCCACATCACCACCGAACGCCAGACCAGGCCGACCACTTGTGCAAAGTGCGCCATGGTGATGTGCTGGCCTGGCGTGCTGGTGCTGTCTTGTGTGTCTTCATTGCCGGTGTTCAAGGTGGCGCCGCCCAGTTGCACGTCAATGGCGCCTGCAGTGGCGGCCAGAATCACGCCATCGTTGTCTTGCGGAAACTTTTGTGCATGAAAACGCCAGCCCTCCATGGCCTGTTCAAAACTGCCCACCACAGCAAAACCCAAGGCAGTAGCGCGGGCAGGCAGCCAGTCCACCATGCGCCAGGCTTGGTGTGAGATATCGAGCAGGCTTGGGGTGTCCTTGCTCCAGCTGCGCGGCAGCGCGCAGGCCATGCGGTAAATGACGGCGCCCAAGGGACCCAAACCCACCACCGACAGCACGCTGTACCAGAAGAACACGCCAAAGACGTGGCGGTGTGCGGCCAGTACGGATTGCTCGATCACATGGCGCATGATCTCGCTGCGCGAAATTTGCCCTACATCTACATGCTGCCACTGCGCCAGCAGCTCGCGGGCTTTTTGTTCGTCACCCATGTTCAGCGCTTCGCGAATGTCCGTGAAGTGATGGCTGAATTGCCTGAAGCCGAGCGTGAGGTACAGCAGGCCGACGTTCCACAACATCGCTACGAGCCAGCCCAGGGTGTGCAGCAGGACGCTGTGCACCAGCCAGGCAGCGAGTGCGGGTAGGAGTACGGTCAGCCACCAGGCCAGCCAGGCTTGCTTGCGGCTGCCGGCGTCCAGGGTGCGGGCCATCCAGTCCATCCAGTCGCGCATGAGCTGGCTCAGGGCGTGGCTGTACGTCAAGGGCTTGATTTGTTCAGCAATCAGGGCGAGCAAGATGGCAAAAAAACTCATGCGCGGCTCAAAGTTGGAGTGGTAGAGGGGTTTGTAAAAAACGATACAGGTTACGAAGCATACCTGCAGTGGCACCCCAGATAAAACGCTCGATGGCCTGGGGTTGTGCGGGTTGCAGGTAGGGCATGGAGTACCACTGGCGCTGCACGCCCTCAAATTCCATGCGGTGCAGTCTGTGGTGAGCGGGGTTCATGAGAAAGCTCAAGGGCACTTCAAAGACTTCGTCGACTTCGTGCGGGTTGGGTACCAGCGGCTCGCCAGGCTGCACCAGCGCCACCACAGGTTGTACCCAAAACGCGCTACCGGTGATGTAGGTAGGTAGTTGGCCAATGACTTGCACGCGTTCGGGTGCCAGGCCAATTTCTTCGTGGGCCTCGCGCAGTGCGGCGGCTTGCACGCTGGTATCGGTTGCATCTATTTTGCCACCCGGAAACGCTATCTGCCCGGAGTGTGTGGACAGGTGTTGCCCGCGTTGGGTGAGCAGCACGTGCAGGTTGTTGGGGTCGTGTGCGGGTGCGGTCAGGCCAATGAGGACTGCGGCTTGCGCTGGCTGGCGCGTCATGTAGCTGGGTTCCTGGCGCAATTCGGGCTGCCATTCGGGCGGGTGGGCAAAGCGCTGGCACAGGGCGTGAGGAGTGAGCTGCGTGGCCGCAATGGCGGGCAAGTCGGTGCTGACATGTGCGACGGGAACGCTTTGTGGATGGATGATGGTGCTCACAGCGTATTTATAGCAGCAGGTGGGCGCACACTTTGCCCCACACTGTCGCCTGCGACAATGTGGGTGCAAGGAGGCCAAGCCATGGCGGTGTATTTGGTGGGAGACATACAAGGCTGCGACGAAGCGCTAGAGCGTTTGCTGCAGGTGGTGAATTTTTCGCCCAGCCGTGACCGCTTGATGGCGCTCGGTGACTTGGTTAACCGTGGGCCAAACTCTTTGGCTGTGTTGCGTCGTTTTGCGGCCTGCCAAGGCAGTGCAGAGGCGGTGTTGGGTAACCACGACCTGCACACGCTGGCGGTGTACGCCGGTGTGCGCAAGCCCAGCCGCATGGACACCCTGGCCGAGTTACTGCAGGCCAAGGATGCCCCGCAGCTGATGCAGTGGTTACAGCAGCGCCCATTGGCACTGCATGAACACGGTCTGTTGATGGTGCATGCTGGCGTGCTGCCGCAGTGGACGCTAGCGCAGGTGCTGGATGTGGCGCACGAGGTGCAGCAGGTGCTGCGCGGGCCTGGGCTGCATGACTTTTTGCAGCAGATGTACGGCAACACACCCGATGCCTGGTGCGATGAGCTGCAGGGCCTGGAGCGTTGGCGTGTGGCGGTCAATGCGCTGACGCGTTTGCGCTTTTGCTCGGCACAAGGACGTATGGAATTTGACACCAAAGAAGGCGCTGATGGTGCGCCAGCAGGATTTATGCCCTGGTTTGATGTGCCTGGGCGCCAAACTGCAAATGTGGACGTGGCGTTCGGGCATTGGTCTACCTTGCGCGAAGTTGCAGCCCCAGGTGTGTGGGCTTTGGATACGGGGTGTGTGTGGGGCGGGCAGCTGACGCTGCTTAAACTGAGTGACGATGGTCAGCACGAGCGCATTGCGGTGGATTGTCCGCAGGCGCAAAAGCCAGGCAAAGCCTGAACCGGGTCTGAACTTGGCACAATGAGGCTATGGACTTTTTGCTGATTGTTTTTCTGACCGTGCTCAATGGCGTGTTTGCCATGTCCGAAATGGCGGTGGCCTCCAGCCGCAAGGCGCGCTTGCAAGCTTTGCAGGAGGCCAACGAATACGGCGCGACGGCCGCACTGGGCCTTATGCAGGAGCCCACGCGGTTTTTGTCCACGGTGCAGGTGGGGATCACGTCCATTGGCATGCTCAACGGGATTGTGGGTGAGGCGGCATTTAGCGCTACTCTCGCAGTCAAGTTGCAGGCTTGGGGTGTGAGCAGTGCTGTGGCAGGCGGCCTGGCCACCACATTGGTGGTGACCTTGATCACCTTCACCACGATCATTTTTGGCGAGCTGGTGCCCAAGCGGATTGGTCAGTTGTATCCCGAAACGGTGGCGCGGTTGACCGCTGTGCCTATGGCGTGGCTGGCGCGTGTAGCCGGGCCGTTTGTTCGGCTTTTGTCGTTAGCAACCCAGGCAATTTTGGGTTTGATGCGAATAGACACCAAGGCGCAGCGGCAAGTGACAGAGGAAGAAATCACGGCCAGCCTCGAAGAGGGGGTGGATGCAGGTCTGATTGAAGCTCACGAGCACCAGATGGTGCGCAATGTGTTTCATCTGGACGACCGGCCTTTGACGTCGATGATGACGGCGCGTGCAGACATCGTTTGGCTCGATGCTGAGTTGGATGTGCACACAGCCTTACAGAAAATCCAGTCAGAAACAGCTGAGCGTGGAGCGCACTCTTGGTACCCTGTGTGCAAGGATGGTCTCGCCCATGTCGTGGGCGTGGTCAGCGTAACGCGGTTGCTCGCGGTGCCTGATGGTGATGAGCAAACCCTGCAGGCTTACATGGAGATGGCGCATTTTGTGCCTGAAACGCTTACAGGCATGGAGTTGTTTGAACAACTCAAGGACCGCTCGGGACGTATGTTGTTTGTGGTGGATGAATATGGCGATATTCAGGGCTTGTTAACTCCTCGTGATTTGCTCGAAGCCATTACTGGTGAACTTAAGTCGGCACAGCAACTGGAAGCCTGGGCTACGCAGCGTGTAGATGGCAGCTGGTTGCTTGACGGTCAAATGCCTTTGTCGGAACTCAAAAGCCGTTTACAGATCAAAGCTTTGCCTGATGAGGATCGTGGGCGATATAACACTGTCGCAGGCTTGATCATGTATTTGCTGGGCGATTTACCTAAAACAGGGCAAATAACATACTGGCAGGATTGGGCGTTGGAAGTAGTGGATATGGATGCACGCAGAATCGATAAAGTGCTGGCTTCTCAAGTGTCCTTGGTAAATCAGAGTAATATGCATAATTAAATTATGTATATAATCAATGCATATGATTAATTATGAAAGGTGTTGATCATGACTAACTCCTATAAAGACTTGCTTGCCCAGCGTGAAGCGCTAGAGAAAGCCATTGAGCTCGCGCGTCAAAATGAAATCGCTGGCGCTGTGACCAAAGTGCGTGAATTAGTGGCTGAGTACGGTCTGACAGTTCAAGACGTTTTCCCAGGCCGTTCTGGAAAAACCGTTGCCAAGTCTTCGGGTGGTAAAGTGGCGGCCAAGTACCGCGATCCCGCCACCGGTCAAACCTGGACCGGCCGCGGCAAAGCCCCCAAATGGATTGACGGCAAGGATCGCAGTGCTTTCCTGATCGCCTGATTTTCAGGCCTTCGCCAAAAGCCCCTTTTTGGGGCTTTTGTTTTTTCTGGGCATGTCGTTTCAACTAGAATGTGACAAATTCAAGAAGAATATGAGCGACTGTTCCGTTATTTCCGATTTGCTGCCGCCTCGCACGGATATCTGGTATTTGGTGTACGCCAAACCCCGGCAGGAAGAAGTCGCTCGTTTCAATTTGCAGCAGCAGGGTTTTGAAGCCTACGTGCCGCTGTACAAAAAGTTCAAAAAGACCGAGCAAGGCCCGATTTCTGTCTTTGAACCGATGTTTCCCAGGTATCTGTTTTTCAGGCCGACTTCATCGGGGCAAAGCCTGAGCACAGTACGCTCGACGCGGGGTGTGACCACCTTGGTGCGTTTCGGTTTTGAGCCTGCCGTCGTGGCCGATGCATTGGTTGAGCGCATCCGTCAGCTGGAACAAGAGCGCAACGAGGCCACATTGCAGCAAACCAGTGACATCAAAGCTGGTCAGCAGGTTCGGCTCAAGCATACGGCTTTGGGCGATGTACAAGGCTTGGTGCAAAGTGTTTCCAGCAAACGGGTGGCAGTGTTGCTGGAAATTTTGGGAAGACCTGCAGTGGTGCAGGTCGAATATTTTCAGGTTGAACCTGCAGACGCTTGAGCAGGAACACTCAGGGAGAAAACACGATGACAAAAAGAGCCATTGGACTGGCGGCGCTGCTGTGGGTGAGCATCGCTTTGCAGGGTTGTACCGTATTGGCAGTAGCCGATGCTGCAGGTTCTGCTGTGGTTTACGGCGCCAAGACAGCCGTCAATGTCTTGGACGCTATTACGCCAGACATCATCAACAAGGATTGATGAAGCGGGCCCGCAGGCCCGTTTGAGACTTAAATGCCCAACCAGCCGTGGGTGCGGGCAAAGTGCAGGGCCTGCGTACGGCTGTTCACGCCCAAACGGCGGAACAGGCGCCAGAAGTGCACTTTGACGGTGTGCTCACTGATGTTCAACTTGTCAGCAATGTCGCGGTTGGACAGGCCTTGGTCGAGCATCAGAATCAATTGCTTTTGGCGTTTGGATAGTTTGGTGGGTGCTGCGCCAGCTGCCTCATCTGGCTCATCTTCTGTGACGAGTAGTTCACGCAGTTTTTGCAACACCTGATTGACGGGTTCGGTTTTCTCAATGAAAGCATTGGCGCCCGCATGCATGCTGGCCGCTTCGTAGTCTTGAGCATCGTTGGCAGTGATGACGGCCAGCGGTGTGTCCGGATGGCTGGCACGCACCATCTGTACACCAGACATGCCCAGGGTATCAGGCAGTTGCAACTCCATGCAGATGAGTTCAGGTTCGCCGCTTTTAAGCACGGCGGAATCCAAGGCGTTCATCTTGTGCACCGGTACCACCTTGAGGCCGGGTTTGATACGCTGGATCAGCATGGTGAGCGCGTCGCGCATCAGGGGGTGGCTGTCGATGACGTAAACAGTCATGATTTGTTGTAACGTATTAATTGGAAAGTTATAGGATAGCACCTTTCCGTTTAAATGCAAGCAAATTGGCACATTTGTTAATAATGTTATTTCTTTTTGTTTTCGGCAATTTCCTTGAGCGTTGACAAAGCTTGTGTGACTGCCTGTGTGAGGTTGGCCGCGGGGGCGGGCAATTTGTCTCCCATTGCGCTCAGAGCGGCCATCCCTTCATTTTGCAGTCGAGCAATTGCTTGTCCCGCTTCTTTTGGGGCTGCAAAGCCCAGGCTTTGCAGCAACACTTCGCCATGACCATCGACCAGTTTGAAATAAAACAGTCCGTCTGATTCGCGGTATTGCTTGAAGGCGGGTGGGGCGGTTTTTTCGACCTTGGTTTTGGCCGATGTATGGGTGCTGGCCAGGCTGCGCAGGCCTACGGCATGGCGCAGTTCCTTAATGAACGGTGTGGCCAGGGCGCGGGCTTTTTCAGCGCCTTGCAGCAACAGGGCTTCGACCTTGGCGGGGTTGGCGATCAGGGCGTTGTAGCTGTCGCGCAGGGGTGCCATTTCGCGGTCGATGCGCTCAAACAGCACTTGCTTGGCGTCGCCCCAGGCGATGCCGTCGGCATAAGCCTGGGCCAGTGCGGCAGTTTCTTCAGCGCTGGCAAACGCCTGGTAAATCTGGAACAGGGCCGAGCCTTCGGTGTCTTTGGCTTGGCCGGGGGCGCGCGAGTCGGTCAGGATGCCTGCAATCAGTTTGCGCATGTCTGCGGCTGGCGCAAACAGGGGAATGGTGTTGTCGTAGCTCTTGCTCATTTTGCGGCCGTCCAGGCCAGGCAAGAGGGCCACCGATTCCTCGACCACGGCTTCGGGCAGCACAAAGTGCGAGCCGTACAAGTGGTTAAAGCTGGACGCCATGTCGCGCGCCATTTCGATGTGCTGAATCTGGTCGCGGCCCACGGGCACTTTGTGTGCCTTGAACATCAAAATGTCTGCGCCCATGAGCACCGGGTACATGAACAAACCGGCAGTGACATCGTTGTCCGGGTCGTTGCTTGCGGCCTGGTTCTTGTCGACGGCGGCCTTGTAGGCGTGGGCGCGGTTGAGCAGGCCTTTGCCAGTCACGCAGGTCAGTAGCCAGGTGAGCTCGGGAATTTCAGGAATGTCGGATTGACGATAGAAGGTGACTTTGTCCACATCCAGGCCTGCAGCGATCCAGCTGGCAGCAATTTCCAGCGTAGAGCGCTGGATGCGTGCCGGGTCATCACACTTGATGAGGGCGTGGTAGTCGGCCAGAAAGTAAAAGCAATCGGTCTGCGGGTTGTGGCTGGCTTGCACAGCCGGGCGGATAGCGCCCACATAGTTGCCCAGGTGGGGGATGCCGGTGGTGGTGATGCCGGTCAGTACGCGGGTGCGCTCAGCGTTGCTCATGGAAATACCTGGAAAAAATCAGTGCAGCAAAAAGGACAAGGGGCTCAGCACAAGCTTGAGCAGCGAGAAGGTCAGGGCCATGATGGGTTGCATCCACAGCGCGCTGACGACGCCAGCGATCACCAGCGCCATGACAATGAAAAAGCCCCAGGGTTCGATGCGCGAGACCATCGCAGCTTG
>CAZPTM010000008.1:0-17881 GCA_964589665.1 uncultured Limnohabitans sp.
CCTGACCCTGTGCGCTTGCAGCAAACATTTGCCGATGTGCTCGGTGCGGGTGCCACTTATTGCGCCATTGAGGCATCCTCCATCGGTCTGGCCGAGCATCGCCTGGATGGCACCCGGATTCGCACCGCAGTGTTCACCAATTTCACGCAAGACCATCTGGATTACCACGGCAGCATGGATGCCTATTGGGCTGCCAAGCGCGCCTTGTTCGATTGGGTGGGTTTGCAGGCTGCCGTGGTGCATGTGGATGATGCGCATGGCGCGCAACTGGCTCGCGAACTGGAAGATGCAGGCATCGAGCTGTGGACCTGCAGCCGTCAACAGCCTGCACGGCTGCGTGCCGTGCAGCTGCCACACCCGCAAGGCCTGTGCTTTGAAGTGCACGAGGGCGAGGTGGTGTGCCGCGTGCAGACCCGCCTGGCGGGTGACTACAACATTGACAACCTGCTGTGCGTAATTGCAGCCTTGCGTACGCAAGGCGTGAGCCTGCAAGAGGCTGCGGCTATTTGCGCTCAACTGGATGCGGTGCCGGGGCGGATGCAGGCGGTGGTTTTGCCTCCAGGGGCGGCTGGCCCGCTTGCGCTGGTGGACTATGCCCACACGCCCGATGCTCTGGCACATGCGCTGAAGGCTTTGCGGCCGCTGGCGACTGAGCGCGGTGGTCGTCTGTGGTGTGTGTTTGGATGCGGAGGCGATCGCGACACCCTCAAGCGTCCATTGATGGGGGCCGAAGCTGAGCGCTACGCCGACCAAGTGGTGTTGACCAGCGACAACCCGCGCTCTGAAGATCCGAGCGACATTTTGGCGCAGGTGCGTGCGGGTATGTCTGCAGGCGCATCGTGCCTGGTGCTGCAAGACCGCGCCGCCGCCATTCGCCACGCAGTGGCACACGCGAAGCCGCAGGACGTGGTGCTGGTGGCAGGCAAAGGCCACGAAACCACGCAGGAAATTGCCGAAGTGTTCCATCCGTTTTCGGACACTGAGCATATCGCGCAGGCCTTGAGTGAGGTGGCGGCATGAACTTGTTGCTGACCGAAGCCTGCAGCTGGTTGAACGGTGTTCAAGCTGAGCGCATCGAGGGCGTGCGTGTGATGCGCGTTCACACCGATACGCGCACCTTGCAACGCGGCGACTTGTTCGTAGCTCTGCGCGGCGAGCGCTTTGACGCCCATGCCTTTATTGCGCAAGCAGCCGCGCAAGGTGCAAGCGCGGTGTTGTGCGAAGTGGCAGGTCAGGGTGCAGCGCGTCAAGCCGGCTTGCCTGCGCTGGTGGTGCCCGACAGCCGTATCGCCTTGGGTGAGCTGGCAGCAGGCTGGCGCAAACAGTTTGACCTGCCCCTGATTGCCGTGACTGGCAGCAACGGCAAGACCACCGTTACGCAAATGATTGCCAGCATCTTGCGGGCACATGCTGGCGATGCGGCTTATGCCACGCGCGGCAACTTGAACAACGACATCGGGGTGCCTCTGACGCTGTTGGGCCTGCGCGCCCATCACCGCATGGCGGTGGTGGAGCTGGGCATGAACCATCCTGGCGAAATTGCTTATCTGGCCCAAATGACACGGCCCACGGTGGCGGTGGTCAACAACGCTCAGCGCGAGCACCAGGAATTCATGCGTACCGTGCAGGCCGTGGCCGAAGAAAACGGCGCTGTGTTGTCGGCCCTGCCTGAAAACGGTGTGGCCGTTTTCCCGGCTGAGGACGAGTGGACACCGGTGTGGCAGCGTTTGGCGGGGTCTCACCAGAAAATGCAGTTCGGTTCGGCGACAGCACAGGTTTGCGCTGCTGTTGTGGTTTGGCATGCTGGGGCCTGGCAGTTCACGCTCAAGACCGAACAAGGCACTGCGCCCGTGTCGCTGCACATCGCGGGGCGTCATAACGTCAAAAATGCTTTGGCCGCTGCGGCCTGCGCGTTGGCTGTCGGGGTGCCTTTAACTGCGGTGGCGCAAGGCCTGCAGGCCTTCGAGCCGGTCAAAGGCCGCTCGCGTGCGCTGACCTTGGCGCAAGGTGGGATCACTTTGGTGGACGATACCTACAACGCCAACCCCGACTCGGTGCGCGCCGCAATCGATGTGCTGGCCGAGTTGCCTGGCCCGCGTCTGCTGGTGTTGGGTGACATGGGTGAGGTGGGCGACCAAGGACCGCAATTCCATGCCGAAGTGGGTGCGTATGCGCAGGAAAAAGGTATTGACGCATTGTTCTCATTGGGAGAGCTGAGTGTGCATGCGCACCGTGCCTTTGGGCCCCAACGTGGACAACATTTTGTCGACATGACGGCACTACAGGCTGCTGTGGCTGCGGTGTGGCGCAGTGTGGGCGCCATTGTGGTCAAGGGCTCGCGTTTCATGAAAATGGAGCGCGTGGTCGAGACCCTGCAAGAACAAGATCAGAAAGGGGAGGGCCATGCTGCTTAGTCTGGCGCAGTGGTTACAAGCGTTGCATCCGGAGTGGAGTTTTCTGCGGGTGTTCAACTACATCACCTTCCGTGCGGTGATGTCGGCGATGACGGCCTTGTTGATCGGGCTGGGGGCGGGGCCTTTTGTGATTCGTCGATTGACCTCGCTCAAAATTGGCCAGCCTGTGCGCGAGTACGCCATGCAGACGCACCTGGTCAAAAGCGGTACGCCCACCATGGGTGGAGTGCTGATTTTGCTGGCCATTGCCATGTCCACGCTGCTGTGGTTTGACCTGTCCAACCGCTTTGTCTGGATCGTCCTGATCGTGACCTTGGGCTTTGGTGCCATTGGCTGGGTGGACGACTGGCGCAAAGTGGTGCGCAAGGACCCCGAGGGCATGCGTTCGCGCGAAAAGTATTTCTGGCAATCTGTGATTGGTCTGGTGGCTGCGCTGTACCTGGTGTTCAGCATCTCCGAGGTATCCAACCTGCGGGTGCTCGAACTTTTCGGCAAGTGGGTGATGTCAGGCTTTGACGTCAACCTGCCGCCCAAGGCCGGCTTGCAGCTGCCCTTCATCAAGGAGGTCAGCTACCCGCTGGGCGTGTTTGGTTTTGTCATCATGACTTACCTGGTCATTGTGGGGTCGAGCAACGCCGTCAATCTGACAGACGGGCTTGATGGTCTGGCCATCATGCCGGTGGTCATGGTGGGTTCTGCGCTGGGCGTGTTCGCCTATGTGACCGGCAGCGCGGTGTATTCCAAATACCTGTTTTTCCCGCACATCCCTGGCTCAGGCGAGTTGCTGATTTTCTGCGCCGCCATGGCCGGGGCCGGGCTTGCCTTTTTGTGGTTCAACACGCATCCAGCGCAAGTGTTCATGGGCGATGTGGGGGCGCTGGCGCTGGGCGGCGCGCTGGGCACGATCGCCGTCATCGTCCGTCAGGAAATCGTGCTGGCCATCATGGGCGGCATCTTTGTGGTTGAGGCCCTGTCGGTGATGGTGCAGGTGACGTATTTCAAATACACCAAGAAAAAGTTTGGCGAGGGCCGTCGCATCCTGAAGATGGCACCCCTGCATCACCATTTTGAAAAGAGCGGCTGGAAGGAAACGCAAGTGGTGGTGCGTTTCTGGATCATCACCATGCTGCTGTGTCTGGTGGGTTTGTCCACCCTGAAGCTGAGGTAAGCGATGCAACAGTTGCGCGACCTCCACGTTCTCATCCTTGGCCTTGGCGCTTCGGGCCTGGCCATGGCGCGTTGGTGCGCCCGCCATGGGGCGGTGGTGACCGTGGCTGACACGCGCGAATCGCCGCCGCAGCTGGCTGCTTTGCAGGCAGAGTGGCCGCAAGCAAAGTTTGTGAGCGGGCCGTTCAGCGCCGCTTTGGTCGAGGGCACATCTGTGCGCGCCGTGTTCCGCAGCCCCGGTCTGGCACCGGAGGTTGTGGCACCAGTGGTCAATGCTGCCCGTGCAGCGGGCCTGTGGCAGGGCGGCGAACTGAGCCTGTTTGCCTCGGGTCTGCAAGACCTGAACGAACGCTTTGCCTATGCGCCCAAGGTGTTGGGCATCACCGGCACCAACGGCAAAACCACCGTGACGTCCTTGACGGGTCAGTTGGTGGCTCGAGCAGGCAAAACCGTCAAGGTCGCTGGCAACATTGGCCCGACCTTGCTGGATACGCTGGCGCAGGCCATTGCCCAGGCCGAAGTGGACGCGCCCGTGCTGGAGCAGCAGGAATTGCAAGCGCAGCAAGCCGAGGCTGAGCGCCTGGCTGCCCAAGCCGATGCTCAAGAAGCTATGCCCGCCGTCCAGCAACCCGAAGAGGCTGAGCCTGAGGACAACCTGGATTCAGGCGCACAAGGGCAGGATTTGCCTGCGGCGGATGAGGAAGAGGACCTGGAGCCCCTGACGGTTCTGGCACCTGCAGCCTTGTCTGCCATGGCCCGTGTGTTGCCGCAAGTGTGGGTGCTGGAGTTGTCCAGTTTCCAGCTCGACAGCAGCGAAGGGTTCGAGCCTACGGCGGCGACAGTGCTCAATGTGACGCAAGACCATCTGGATTGGCACGGATCGATGCAAGCCTATGCGGACGCCAAGGCCCGTATCTTTGGCCAGCAAGGCTTGATGGTGCTCAATCGAGAAGACGCAGCCGTGACGGCCATGTTGCCCGAGCCTGTGCGCGTAAAGCTGCAAAAGCCGGTGGTGCGTGCGCACACCACCTTTGGCTTGAGCATGCCGCAGCGCCCGGGTGACTGGGGCTTGGAAGTGGTCAATGGCATGGCCTGGTTGGTACGTGCCCAAGAAGCCGACGAAACCCGCAAGCGCCGCAAGGGTGAGGAAGAGGAGCTCTTCATTCAACGCCTGATGCCAGCGGATGCCCTGCGCATTCGCGGCCGGCACAACGCCAGCAATGCCTTGGCTGCATTGGCTTTGGCCAGTGCCGCAGGTTGCGCCCTGGCGCCAATGCTCTACGGCTTGCGTGAATACGAAGGCGAGCCGCATCGAGTGCAGCCGGTGGCTGTGGTCAACGATGTGGAATACGTGGACGACAGCAAGGGCACCAATGTCGGGGCCACAGTAGCTGCACTCGAAGGTCTGGGGGCAGATCGCCGCATCGTCGTCATTCTGGGGGGGGACGGTAAGGGCCAGGATTTCTCGCCTTTGCTGGAGCCTGTCCAGCGCTGTGCTCGTGGCGTGGTCTTGATTGGTAAAGACGCATCGCTCATTGAGCAAACCTTGCAGCATGTGGATGTGCCCGTGCTGCATGCGCAAAGCTTGCCAGAGGCTGTGCGTCAGGCCAGCGATCTGGCTCAAGCTGGCGATGCCGTGTTGCTCTCGCCCGCTTGCGCAAGCCTGGACATGTTTGACAACTACGCCCACCGCGCGCAGGTCTTCTGCGACGAGGTGCAGGAGCTGGCCTTGGCCAGTGGGGTGAGCATGGGAGGAAGTCTGTGAGCGAACAGCTGTCCCTGTTTGACCGTGCTCGCCAATCGTTTTCGCGTGTGGCGGGCTCAGTCATGGGCAATCGCATGCAGACTCAGTCTTCAGGTGCGGTACATCTGCCTGTCAATCTGGGCGGTTATGAATTCGTACACAACGGTCAGGTGTCGCCAGCGCAAATGCAAGGCGTGGATCGCCAGTTGGTCGCCGTGGTGGTGGCCTTGCTGATGTGGGGCATGGTGATGGTGTATTCGGCCTCGATTGCCATGCCGGACAACCCACGCTTTGCGAACTACACCTCAACCCAGTTCCTGGTCAAGCATGTGCTCTCGATTGTGGTGGCATTCGTGGCTGCCTTGATCGTCTTCCAGATTCCAATGCAGACCTGGGAGCGTCTGGCTCGGCCTTTGTTTTTGCTGGCATTGGTATTGCTGGCGTTGGTGTTGGTGCCGCACATTGGCAAAGGGGTCAATGGCGCTCGCCGTTGGATTGCTCTGGGCTTTATGAATTTTCAACCCTCCGAGTTGGCCAAGTTCGCCACCATCATTTACGCGGCAGACTACATGGTGCGCAAGATGGACGTGAAGGAGCGCTTCTTCAAAGCCGTTTTGCCCATGGGTACGGCAGTAGCTATGGCCGGCGTGTTGCTGCTGGCCGAGCCGGATATGGGCGCTTTCATGGTGATTGCGATTGCAGCCATGGGCATCTTGTTCCTGGGTGGGGTCAATGCACGCATGTTCTTCATGATCCTGAGCGTGTTAGTGGCGGCTTTTGTGATGATGATCATGCTTTCGCCTTGGCGACGCGACCGCATTTTTGCCTACCTCGATCCGTTCAGTGCAGAGCATGCGCTAGGACGGGGCTACCAGCTGTCGCACTCCTTGATTGCCATTGGCCGAGGTGAAATCTTTGGTGTGGGGTTGGGTGGCAGCGTTGAAAAACTGCATTGGTTGCCTGAAGCGCACACCGATTTCTTGTTGGCCGTTATTGGTGAAGAGTTTGGCCTGGTTGGAGTGACCTTGGTGATCATGCTGTTCTTATGGCTGACCCGACGCATCATGGTCATTGGCCGTCAAGCCATCGCCATGGATAAGGTTTTTGCGGGTCTGGTCGCTCAAGGTGTCGGCATTTGGGTGGGTTTTCAGTCCTTTATCAACATGGGCGTGAACCTGGGGGCTTTGCCGACCAAAGGCTTGACCTTGCCTTTGATGAGTTATGGCGGCTCAGCCATCTTGCTTAATCTGGTGGCGATCGCAGTGGTGCTGCGAATTGATGCAGAGAACAAACAGCTCATGCGGGGAGGTCGCGCATGAAGATTCGCAAAGCTCTGGTGATGGCAGGCGGCACGGGCGGTCACATTTTTCCGGGTCTGGCCGTGGCTGAGGCCCTGCGCGAGCAAGGCTGGCAGGTGCATTGGCTGGGCGCGCCCAACAGCATGGAAGCGCAGCTGGTGTCGCCGCGTGGCTTCGCCTTTGAAGCTGTGCAGTTCGGTGGCGTGCGCGGCAAAGGCCTCAAAACACTGGCTTTGCTGCCACTGAAGTTGCTGCGCGCCTTCTGGCAAAGCTTGCAGGTGGTCCGCCGTGTGCAACCCGATATCGTCATTGGCTTGGGTGGCTACATCACATTCCCCGGCGGCATGATGGCCAGCCTGTGGGGTAAGCCTTTGGTGCTGCACGAGCAAAATTCCGTGGCGGGCTTGGCCAACAAAGTGTTGGCGCGAGTAGCTGACCGTGTATTTACTGCTTTCCCGAATGTGTTGCCGGGTGCGCAATGGGTGGGTAACCCGCTGCGCCAGGCTTTTTTGATGCAGGACGATCCAGCGGTGCGTTTTGCAGTGCGAACGGGCCCTCTGCGTGTACTGGTGGTGGGTGGCAGTCTGGGGGCTAAAGCCCTCAACGATGTGGTGCCGCAAGCGCTTGCCCTGTTGCCAGAAAACGAACGTCCGATCGTGACCCACCAAAGTGGCGCCAAACAAATCGATGCACTTCACGCAGCCTACGCGCAGGCAGGCGTGAAGGCCGAGTTGACGCCCTTTATTGACGACACGGCCAGTGCTTTTGCACAGGCTGACTTGATCATTGCACGCGCAGGCGCAAGCACCGTGACCGAGATCGCGGCAGTGGGCGCAGCTGCACTGTTTGTGCCATTTCCGTTTGCGGTGGATGACCACCAAACAACCAATGCTCGCTTCCTCTCTGAACACGACGGAGCCTGGCTGGTGCAGCAGTCCGAGTTGAGCGCACAAAACCTTGCTGAACGACTGCGAACGCTCAGCCGAGCGCAGCTGCAGGCTTGTGCGCAACACGCATTTGAACAACGTAAAACAAACGCTACCAGGGAGGTAGTGATGGCTTGTGAGGAGTTGCTGGCATGAAGCACGCCATCCGCAAAATTCATTTCATCGGCATCGGTGGCTCGGGCATGAGCGGCATTGCCGAAGTCTTGCTCAATCTGGGCTACCAGGTCTCGGGCTCAGACCTGAGCGACAGCGCTACGCTGCGCCGTCTGGCCAGCCTGGGTATTGAAACTCATGTGGGCCATGCGGCCAGCAACGTTAAAGCTGCAGATGCAGTGGTTACGTCGACGGCTGTCAAAGCCGACAACCCCGAGGTGCTGGCAGCGCGTGAACGGCACATTCCGATCGTTCCGCGTGCGGTCATGCTGGCCGAGCTGATGCGCCTCAAGCAAGGCGTGGCCATTGCCGGCACGCACGGCAAAACAACGACCACCAGCTTGGTGGCCAGTGTTCTGGGTGCGGCGGGTCTGGACCCGACCTTTGTGATTGGTGGGCGACTGAACAGTGCTGGTGCCAACGCCAAGCTGGGGACGGGTGACTACATCGTTGTGGAAGCCGATGAGTCGGATGCCTCTTTCCTGAACCTGTTGCCGGTGATGGCGGTGGTCACCAACATCGATGCGGACCACATGGAAACCTACGGCCATGACTTCGGCCGCCTCAAGCAAGCGTTTGTGGAGTTTTTGCACAAGATGCCGTTTTATGGCACGGCCATTGTCTGCACCGATGATCCAGGTGTACGCGCCATCGTGGATGATATTGCCCGGCCCGTCACCAGTTATGGCCTTCAAGAAGGTGCGCAGGTGCGCGCTGTTAACGTGCGAGCAGAAAACGGTCAAATGCATTTCACAGTGCAGCGCCGCAATGGTGTGACATTGCCAGACATGGATGTGATCCTGAACCTGGCTGGTGAACACAACGTCCGCAACGCCCTGGCCGCTATTGCTGTGGCAGTGGAGTTGGGTGTGTCCGATGAAGCCGTGCTGCACGCTTTGGCTGAATTCAAAGGGGTGGGCCGACGCTTCCAACGTTATGGCGATGTGCGCACGGCCGATGGTCAGGGCCGCTTTACGGTGATTGATGACTATGGCCATCACCCGGTGGAGATGGCCGCCACGCTGGCAGCTGCCCGTGGCGCATTTCCGGGGCGACGCTTGGTGCTCGCATTTCAGCCGCACCGCTACAGCCGTACCCGCGATTGTTTTGAAGACTTTGTCAAAGTCATCAGCCAGGGCTGCGATGCGGTACTGTTGTCCGAGGTTTATGCCGCCGGCGAGGCGCCCATTGTGGCCGCCGATGGCCGCTCGTTAGCACGAGCTCTGCGCGTGACGGGGAAACTGGAGCCCGTGTTTGTAGAACACATTGCAGACATGCCCCAGAGCATTTTGAACAATGCTCGCGATGGCGATGTGCTGATGTGCATGGGCGCAGGCTCGATTGGGGCGGTGCCTGCACAAGTCGTGGAACTCGGGGGTGAAGCATGAACCTGGGCAAGGTTGCGGTGCTGTTGGGCGGCTTGTCGGCAGAGCGCGAAGTGTCGCTCATGTCAGGGCAAGGTGTGCTCAAAGCATTGCAGGTTTCGGGTGTGGATGCTCAGGCGTTTGACCCGGCGCATCAGGATCTGAGCGCGCTCAAGCAGCAGGGCGTTGAGCGCTGCTTTATTGCGCTGCATGGCCGCTACGGCGAAGACGGTGCCGTGCAAGGTGCGCTGGAGTTGCTGGGCATTGCCTACACCGGCTCCGGGGTGATGGCGTCCAGCATTGCGATGGACAAGGCTATGACCAAGCGCGTCTGGGTGGCCGAAGGTTTGCCTACGCCTGCGCATGTGCTGGTGCATCGTGCGGGGCTTGCACAGGTTGATGCACAGGCCCTGATTGATCAGCTGGGCTTGCCCATGATCGTCAAGCCTGCACGCGAAGGCTCCTCCATTGGCGTGACCCGTGTAGACCACGCCGACCAACTGGCATCGGCCCTGCAGGAAGCGGCACGTTGTGATGCAGACATTCTGTGCGAGCAATGCATTGTGGGCGACGAGGTGACTTGCCCGGTGCTGGGTCAAGGTGACGAAGCCCATGCATTGCCGGTGATTCGCATTGTGGCGCCGGACGGCAACTACGACTACCAAAACAAGTACTTCACCGATGACACTCAGTACCTGGTGCCCAGCGGTTTGCCTGAAGGCGAAGAGCAGGCAATTCAGGCGTTGGTGGTCAAGGCTTACCAGGTGCTGGGCTGTCGCGGTTGGGGCCGCATTGATGTGATGATCGATGCGAGAACCCGCCAGCCCTACTTGCTCGAAATCAACACATCTCCAGGCATGACGAGCCACTCGCTGGTGCCCATGTCGGCGCGTGCGGCGGGGATCAGTTACGAGCAGTTGTGTCTTCAACTGTTGCAGGCGGCTAGGTTGGATAACGAGTTGCCAAAGGAGTTGCACGCATGAGCGATCGCCAGGCCCTACCCATGGATGTGCGTCTGATGAACCTCACCGCCAGTGTGTTGGCCGTGATGGCTATGGGCGTGGTCATCTATGGCAGCCTGGTCTGGCTGGTGCGAATGCCACTGTTCAACCTCACGCGGATAACGGTGCAGGGTGAGTTGATGCACAACAACGAGGTGACTTTGCGTGCAAACGTGTTGTCGCACTTGGCTGGCAATTTCTTCACCATGAACCTGCAGCGCGTGCGCCAGTCTTTCGAGGCGGTGCCATGGGTGCGAATGGCTGTGGTTCAACGTGAATTTCCAAACCGTTTACGAGTGTCTTTACTGGAGCATCACCCGGTTGCAGTTTGGGGGGATGACACCAACGGTGTGATGGTCAACCGCTATGGGCAGTTGTTCGAAGCGCAGGCAGATGACGCTGATGTGGAGCATCTTCCCCGCTTTGATGGACCGCAAGACCAGGCCAGGCAAATGCTGGTGATGTACCAGCAGCTGCACCCTGTTTTGCAAAGTATGGATATGGACATTGAACGCCTGCAGCTGTCAAGTCGAGGCACTTGGAGCCTGAGCACAAACCATGGGGCTCATCTGGAATTGGGCAAAGGCGATACCCGAGAGGTGATGGCCCGATTGAATGTGTTTTGGAAAACCCTGTCGCAAGTCACAGCCAGATATGGCCGAACCCCAATGGCTTTGCTCAGTGCGGACTTGCGACATGAAAACGGCTACGCGTTGCGTTTGAAGGGCGTGACCACAGTGGAGCCTGGACAGAAAGAAGAGCGCAAGTCGTGAATTGGGTGATGTGTTTTATTGAAATCGAACTGAATGGTGAAATGACAAATGGCTAAAGAATACAAAGATCTGGTCGTTGGTCTGGACATTGGCACGTCCAAAGTCATGGTGGTGGTCGCCGAGGTGATGGCCTCTGGTGAGCTCAAGCTGGCCAGCTTGGGCGTTGCGCCAGGCAACGGCCTCAAACGTGGTGCGGTGGTCAACATCGATGCCACGGTGCAGAGCATTCAGCAGGCTCTCAAAGAAGCTGAGCTGATGGCGGACTGCAAGATCACACGTGTGAATACTGGCATCACCGGCAGCCACATTCGTGGCCTCAATTCCAGCGGTATGGTGGCCATCAAGGACAAGGAAGTCAGCCCGGCTGATGTGGCTCGTGTGATGGAGACGGCACGCGCCCTCAATATCTCTACCGATCAGCGCCTGCTGTTGGTCGCTCCGCAAGAGTTTGTGATCGATGGGCAAGAAGTGAAGGAGCCGATTGGCATGAGCGGCATGCGTCTGGAAGCGAAGGTCCACATCGTGACCGGCGCTCAAAGTGCGGCCGAGAACATCATCAAATGCGTGCGTCGCTGTGGCTTGGAAGTCGATCAATTGCTGCTCAATCCTCAGTCTTCGAGTCTGGCTGTGCTGACCGAAGATGAGCGTGAATTGGGCGTGGCTTGCGTGGACATTGGCGCGGGCACCACCGATGTGGCGATTTTTGCGGGTGGTTCCATCCGCCATACGGCGGTCATTCCGATTGCGGGCGACCTGATCACCAGTGATATCGCGATGGCGCTGCGCACGCCGACCAAGGACGCTGAGGACATCAAGGTCGAAAACGGCTACGCCAAGCAGTTGCTGGCCAATGCCGAAGCTCAGGTCGAGGTACCCGGGTTGGGCGACCGGGGCCCACGCATGCTCAGCCAGCAGGCGCTGGCCGGCGTGATCGAGCCGCGTGTGGAAGAAATATTTTCGCTGGTGCAGCAGGTGGTACGTGAGTCAGGTTACGAAGAGGTTTTATCTTCGGGCATCGTGCTCACGGGTGGCAGTGCAGTCATGCCGGGCATGATCGAGTTGGGTGAAGACATCTTCCTCAAGCCTGTGCGCCGTGGCATTCCAAAGTACAGCGGTTCGTTGTCAGACATGGTTGGCCAGCCCCGTGCAGCGACTGTGATGGGTCTGCTCGAGGAAGCACGTCTGGCCCGTTTGCGAGGCTTTAAGGTCACCCAGAAAAAGAGTTCGGTGAACAACGCCTTCACCCGATTCAAGGACTTCATCGTGGGGAACTTCTGATGGTTTTTCACGGACATCTTCTGCAACAGGGTAGTCCGCCAGGCCTGCCGCCCTATGGGCGATGTCGTGGCAGAAGACGAAAACGTCCTGCAGATTTTTTATTTTTCAAGTTTCAACTGGCCATTCAAACAATAGGAGAGCACCATGAGCATTGAGATGATCGAAACAGAAGAGTTCAACCAAGGCACGCAGATCAAAGTGATCGGCGTTGGCGGCGGCGGTGGCAATGCGGTCGAGCACATGATCGAGCGCAACGTCCAGGGCGTAGAGTTTGTCTGCGCCAACACCGACGCACAGGCCTTGGCCCGCAGCTCGGCACACAGCTTTATCCAGCTCGGCGGCAGCGGTCTTGGCGCTGGTAGCAAGCCAGAGAAAGGTCGTGAGGCAGCCGAAGCCGCCGAAGCCAGCATTCGCGAATCCATCGCGGGCGCACACATGCTGTTCATCACCGCCGGCATGGGCGGTGGCACGGGCACCGGCGCTGCACCTGTGATCGCCCGTATCGCTAAAGATATGGGCATTTTGACCGTGGGCGTAGTGACCAAGCCTTTTGAGTTTGAAGGCGGCCGTCGCATGAAAAATGCAGACGAAGGCATGTCCGAACTCGAAGCGAACGTGGACTCCCTGATTGTGGTGCTCAACGAAAAGCTGCTGGAATTGCCTGGCGGTGAAGACATGACCCAGGACGAAGCTTTTGCACACGCCAACGATGTGCTCAAGAACGCTGTGGGTGGCATTGCCGAAATCATCAACGTGCCGGGTCACGTGAACGTCGACTTTGAAGACGTGCGCACCGTCATGGGCGAGCCCGGCAAAGCCATGATGGGCACCGCCATGGCCAGTGGCCCGGACCGCGCTCGCATTGCTGCCGAGCAAGCAGTGGCTTGCCCGCTGCTCGATGGTGTGGACCTGTCGGGTGCCAGGGGCGTGCTGGTGCTGATCAGTGCGGCCAAAGGCTCGCTCAAACTCTCCGAGTCCAAGCAGGCCATGAACACCATCCGTGCCTACGCTTCCGAAGAGGCGCATGTGATTTATGGCACCGCCTACGACGAATCTTTGGGTGACCAGATCCGCGTGACTGTGGTGGCCACAGGTCTGTCCAAGGCGGGTGCCCGTCGCAATGCGCCAACACTGCAGGTGCTGCGTACCGGCACTGACAACATGCCTTTTGCTGTGAGTGGTGAAGCTGAATCTGTGGCCACTGTGACCGCGCCCATTGGCTCTGGCATGAGCACGCCAGCTGTGTGGCGCAGCAGCCGCACTCACGCCGCTGCGCGTGTGGACGGCATGTCCTCGGCGGGCATGGACGATATCGAGATTCCGGCATTCCTGCGCAAGCAGGCCGACTGATCTCGGCCTGAAAGTCAACGTCCGCCAGGCGCTGGCTGGTTTTCAATGCTCTTTACCGGGCAGGCTTCACCGCCTGTCCGGTTTTTTGCAACTTGTAAACAGATGAAACATCCCGAAGCCTTGCAACGTGCAAGGTTGAAGCCAAAAAACTAAAATCGCACCATGCTTGAACAACGAACACTCAAAACCCTGACCCGTGCGGTGGGCGTCGGCCTGCACAGTGGGCAGCGCGTGGAGTTGACGTTGCGTCCGGCACCTGCAGATACCGGCATTGTGTTTCGCCGGGTGGATTTGCCCGAACCGGTAGACATTGCGGTCAACGCGCAGGCCATCACCGACACTCGACTGGCCTCGACCATCGGCACCGGCAACGCCAAAGTGCATACCATTGAACACCTGATGTCGGCCTGCGCCGGGTTGGGTATCGACAACCTGTATGTGGACATCACCGCCGAAGAGGTGCCGATTTTGGACGGCTCGGCCTCGTCCTTCGTGTTCCTGCTCCAAAGTGCAGGGGTGGTGACCCAGAAAGCGCCTAAAAAATTCATACGCGTGCTCCAGCCCGTGGAAGTGCGCGAGGGCGAAGGCGCGCAAACCAAGTGGGCGCGTCTGGAGCCTTATCATGGCTTTAGCCTGAGCTTCGAAATCGACTTCCGTCACCCTGCTGTCGACTCCACGGGCCAGATAGTCAAATTTGACTTTACCGACGGCATTTATGCCCGTGACATTGCCCGAGCCCGTACCTTCGGTTTCACCAAAGATGTCGAAATGCTGCGCTCCAACGGCCTGGCTTTGGGCGGTGGCTTGGACAACGCCATCGTGATGGACGACTACAAGGTGCTCAACGCAGACGGGTTGCGTTATGACGACGAATTCGTCAAACACAAAATACTGGATGCCATTGGTGACCTGTATGTGGTCGGCCGTCCGCTCTTGGCCGCCTACACTGCGTTTCGTTCAGGCCACGCGATGAACAACCAGCTGCTTCGCGCTTTGCTGGCGCAGCCCGAGGCTTACGAAATCGTGAGCTTCAACAACGAAGCCCAGGCGCCTGCGGGTTATGCCCGCCTGCAGCCCGCCTGGTAATCCTCCCTTGATACAGCCTCAGTGGCTGCGCCCGCTGCGGTACATGCCGTGTGTCTTGCGCTGCAGTGCGCCTTGGGCGGCCAGCTTGTTCATGGACGGACTGGCATGCGCATGGGTAATCGCGAGGCCCAAGGCGTCTGCAGCATCCTGGCGCGGGGTGCCAGGTAATTGCAACAGCCGTTTGACCATTTCCTGAATTTGCGCTTTTGCAGCACGACCGTGGCCGGTGATGGCCTGCTTCATTTGCAGCGCAGTGTATTCGGCCACCGGGAGGTCGCAAGACACCAGAGCCGTTACACAACACCCGCGCGCCTGACCGAGCATCAGGCTAGCCTGCGGGTTGACGTTGATGAACACAATTTCCACCGAGGCTACATCGGGCTGGTAGCGGGCGTGGATTTCCCGGATGCCGTCGAAAATGATCTTCAGGCGGGCAGGCAGGTTGCCCATCTCACCCAGGGTGGTTTCGATCACGCCGCTGGCCACATAGCTGAGCTTTTGCCCTTGCATGTCGATCACGCCAAACCCGGTGGTCTGCAGACCCGGGTCAATGCCCAAAATGCGTACGGTGTCGGTCATGGAATTTGCACCTCGCTCATGCGCGCAGTGATGGTGAAGGCGCGCTCGCTGAGGTATGACGACTGCGGCAGCTTTTCAAAATAACGCGGTCGAGGCAGCATGACGGCCAGGCGTGCAGCTTCCCAGTTGTCCAGCTGCTGTGCCGGTTTGCGAAAGTAATGTTGTGCGGCAGCTTCGGCCCCGAACACGCCTTCACCCCATTCCACATGGTTGAGGTAAATCTCCAGAATGCGGCGCTTGCTTAGCAGCACCTCTAAAGTGAGCGTGATCATCATTTCCTGCCCCTTGCGAACCAGTGTGCGCTCGCCACTGAGGAACAGGTTTTTTGCCAACTGCTGGGTGATGGTGGAGCCCCCCACAATCTTGACAGGCTTGGCGGCGGCGTTGGGCCGGCGCTGCGCTTGCTGCTCTGCACGGGCCTGGGCTTTGGCGTTTTTTTGCCAGGCTTGCTCCAGCGAGTCCCACCAGATGCCATGGTGCTGCACAAAGGCGCTGTCTTCCGAGGCAATCACGGCGCGTTTGAGGCTGTTGGCAATGTGGGCTTGGTCACGCCAATCCTGGCGCCAAGGCAGGCGGTGTTGCTGGGAGCTGATGCGCCAGATTTGCGAGCGCTCGAAGGTGGTGGATTGCGGGTCCATCACATTCATCAAGGCGATGCGCAATACAAAGTACAGCTGCAACGCCAGCAAGCTCAAAACCAGCAAGAACATCCAGCGCAGCAGGGCTTTCATGGGGTAGAGGGTCAGTGTTCGGGTTCGGGGCTGAGTACGCGGGTTTGTAGGGTGTCGTCACGCGAGAACATGAAACGTGCGACCACCACAATCTGGTCCGCCTGTTTGCGCATTTTGCCGCTGAAGCCGTCAAACGGTGACGCGCTTCGCACAATGGCCACGGCGCGTTCGTCCAGCAAAGGGTTGTGTGAGGTCACGGCCACCTCGGAACTGACCAATTGACCGCTGGCATCCACTGTGATGACCATGGTCAGCTTACCGTAGAGCTTTTGGCCATTGGCTTGCGGAAAGTTTTCGGTGCCCTTGAGCTCGATCAGGCGGCGCAACTTGTCGTAATACAGCGCATACACAGCCTCGCGCGTGGCGGGACTGATATAGCGTTTGCGCGGAGCCTTTTGGGTTTTTTGTACGCTTTGTTCAATGCGTGCCAAGTTGCGGGCCAACTGCGCCTTGCGTTCTTCGCGGGCCTGACGCTCCTGCTCAGTGCCTTGGTTACCTGCGTCGTCTTGCGAGAGGTCGGCCAGTTCCTGCTTGAGCTGACTCAAAAGCTGCACTTGCTGGGCGCGCAAGGCATCGATCTTGCGCTGCATCTCGGCAATGTCCACACCATCGGAGGGTTGCGCAGTTGGGGGTAGCGGTGAACTGCTGAGCCCAATCTCTAATGTGTCCTCGCCGCCACCGGCCAGTTGCACCTGTGCCAGGGCTTGCGCCTTACGGGGGGCATCCTTGCTTTGGGCGTTGACCAGCACCACTTCCAGTGGCGTGTTCTCAAACACACGGTTGAAGGTTTCGGGCGCTGCAAAGCGCAAAAGCAACAAGCTGGCATGGGCCAGCACAGATAAGCCCAATGCCCAGATCAGCGTGCGGTTGGACGCAGGGCTCATGCAGCTGCTCCAGGGGTTTGGGCCGCGTCTTCGGCCTCGTTCATGTCCACCGCAATGTGCACCGGGCCGGCCACCACGTCGTCTTCGTCCTCGTCGCCCGTGGGCGCGCTGTCTTGGGCGTCCAGGTGTGCCAACACTGTGCCGTGCACATCCAGCGCCATCAAGTCCACCTCACCCAGTTTGACGCGCACGCGGGCACCGCGCTGCAGGCCTTGCGCCCCCATGACGGTAAAGACCAAGGGCAGGGTGTCTGCGCGCACCAGCCAGGCACCGCCGCCCGCTTCCTTGATCAGCGCTGCGTCCAGCTCGGTGATGGCGTTTTGCTGCAGGTACTTCAGCGTCCAGTAGCGCTCCATGCCGCCTTGCACCTGGTTGTAGCCGCTGTAGGCGGCGTCAAAAGCGCTGATGATCGAAAACAGCTCAGCGTCCTTGGGCTTGAAGGGCGCGGCCAGCGCAGCGGTGGCACCGTGGCGTGCGCACGCAATGATTTGCCACTGGTTGACCAGGTCGGTGTAGCGACGCAGCGGCGAGGTGCTCCAGGCATAGCTGGGCACGCCAATGCCCGCGTGCGGCAGTGCCTTGGTGCCCATGCGCACCTTCACGCCCGGTGCCAGGCTGGCCTGGCTGCGGTAAATGCCGGGCACGCCCAGCTGGTCCAGCCACTGGCCCCAGGTGCTGTTGGCCAGGATCATGGCCTCGGCCACCATCAGGTCCAGCGGCGCGCCGCGCTGGCGCACGCCAATGCGCACGGTTTCGTCGCCGCTTGGTGGCGTGTCGTTGCTGGGTCGCTCCAGCTTGAAGCTGTAGTCCGGACGGTTGAAGGTCTCGGGCTTGCCGCGCACCACTTCGCGCCGGGCTTTGAGGGTTTGTGCCAGCCGCCAGAAAAACGCCAGCGTGGCGCGGCTGACGGGTACATCCGCGTGGTCAGTGGTGTCGGCGCCTTCCAGCCAGGCCTGGGTGATGCGGTCGTCAAGCTGGTCGTGGCGCAGGTTGACCTGAATCGGCACGCGTTCCAGCTTGGTTTCGGTGCTCTGCACCTCCAAACTGGCTTCGTCAAACGTCACGTACAGCGACACCGCCGGGCAAGCCTGGCCTTCGGCCAGGGTGTAGTT
>CAZPTM010000009.1:0-13650 GCA_964589665.1 uncultured Limnohabitans sp.
ATCGCGCAGGTTTTCGGCAAAGACCTTGATCGCGGTGGCCTCGGCAGCCTCGCGCAGCCGGGCGAACAGGTCGCGCTCCAGGCTCAGCGAGAGCTTGACCTTCCAGGTCCAGCCGATGGTCTTGCGGATCAGCGCATCGCTCGGCCGGTTGGCATGGCGCCAGCCCAGGTGCGAGGCGATGCGGCCCTCGGCCAGGCCGGGCTGGCCGGCGACCGGTTCCTCGTCGAGCACCAGCTTGGCGTCGAGCAGCTCCAGCGTGCGGCCACGGAACACGGCCAGCGCGCGGTGCGAGGGCACGGTGCGGATGGGCTCGGCGTAGTCGAAGTAGTCGCGGAACTTGGCGTGGTCGGGCAGCTCGCCGTTCTTGCCGTCCATCAGTTTGGACTGGAACAGGCCTTCGGCCCACAGCCACTCGCGCAGCTTGCCCACCAACACCGCGTCCTCGGCCCAGCGCTCGGACAGCAGGTCCCGCACGCCGTCCAGCACGGCGAAGGGTTCGGCAAAGCCGGCCTCCGGGTTCAGGAACTTGGTGGCTTCGGCCTGCGGGTCCAGCGACGGGTCGGCGAACAGCGCGTCGGCCAGCGGCTCCAGCCCGGCCTCGCGGGCGATCATGCCCTTGGTGCGGCGCTTGGGCTTGTAGGGCAAATAAATGTCTTCCAGCTCCTGCTTGGTCGGCGCCGCAGCAATGGCGGCCAGCAGCTCGGGCGTCATCTTGCCCTGCTCGGTGATGCTCTTGATGACGGCCTCGCGGCGGTCTTCCAGCTCGCGCAGGTAGCCCAGGCGGTATTCCAGCTCGCGCAGCTGGATGTCGTCCAGACCGCCGGTCACCTCTTTGCGGTAACGGGCAATGAAGGGAACCGTGGCACCGCCGTCCAGCAATTCAACAGCGGCTTTGACCTGGTCGGGTCGGATCTGAATTTCGGTGGCCAGCTGGGCCAGGATTTTTTGCATTTTTGTGGAACTTCTCTCTGACAAACGCCAGAGTTTGCCACATCATCAGACCTCAAAATCCATGCATTGGCGTTGACGCACCACCGCCTTCATGAAGGGCTTGATGGCGGCGTGTTCGGGGTGCTGTTGGTAGGCGCTCAGGGTCTGGGCATCGTCGAGCAACATGTTCAAAACCAGGTCCGCGGTGCAGTCCAAGCCGGGCTGGGCGGTGCCCACCTCAAAACCGCGGATGCCAGGCACCAACGCTTTGAAGCCCCAAAGGGCCTGGCGGGCTTTTTCGACATTGGTGGCTTTGTCTGCACCTTCGGCCTGGTCATGAAATGACCACATCACAATGTGTCTGAGCACGCGCCCTCTCCTGTTTACAAAACCTCGAAGATACCGCAGGCGCCCATGCCGCCGCCAATGCACATGGTCACCGCCACGCGCTTGGCACCTCGGCGCTTGCCTTCGATCAGGGCGTGTCCCGTCAAGCGCTGGCCGCTGACGCCGTAGGGGTGCCCGACCGCAATCGCCCCGCCGTTGACGTTCAGGCGCTCGGCTGGAATGCCCAGCTTGTCGCGGCAGTAAATGACCTGCACCGCAAAGGCTTCGTTGAGCTCCCACAGGTCAATGTCACTGACCTTCAGGCCCAAACGTGACAAGGCTTTGGGTACGGCGTAAACCGGCCCAATGCCCATTTCGTCGGGCTCACAACCGGCCACCGCAAAGCCCAGAAAACGACCCAGCGGCTGCAGGCCTCGTTTTTCAGCCAGTGCTTCGTCCATGACCACGCAAGCGCCCGCGCCATCAGAAAACTGACTGGCGTTACCTGCCGACACCAAGCCACCGGGCATGGCCGAGCGCAAGCCGCTGATAGCTTCGACCGTGGTGCCTTCGCGCAGACCCTCGTCACGGCTGACGGTCACCTGCTTGGTGATCAAGCCCTGCACTTTGTCGTACACACCCGAGACCACGGTGATGGGCGCGATTTCGGCATCAAACAAACCAGCCGCCGCTGCAGCGCAGGCTTTTTGCTGGCTGGCCGCGCCGTATTCGTCCATGGCTTCGCGACCAATGCCGTAGCGCTTGGCCACTTGCTCGGCGGTTTGCAGCATGTTCCAGTAGATCTCGGGTTTTTGCTTTTTAAGCGCCGGGTCCATCAGCATGTGCTGGTTCATTTCCTGCTGCACGCAAGAGATGCTTTCCACGCCACCGGCCACATAGACCTGGCCTTCACCCGAGATGATGCGTTGGGCCGCCAAGGCAATGGTTTGCAGGCCCGAGGAGCAAAAACGGTTGACGGTCAAACCCGACACCGAAATCGGCAAGCCGGCCTTGAGCGCAATCTGGCGGGCAATGTTCAGGCCCGTGGCCCCCTCGGGGTTGGCGCAACCCATGATGACGTCTTCAACCTCGGCGGCGTCAATGCCGGCACGGGCCACAGCGTGTTGCACCGCATGGCCGCCCAGGGTGGCGCCATGCGTCATGTTGAAGGAACCCTTCCAGCTTTTGGCCAGCGGGGTGCGTGCGGTAGAAACAATGACAGCGTTCGTCATGATCAGAAACCTTTATTGGAATGTTTTGCCATCGGCCACCAGGCGCTGCAGCAGCGGCGCGGGTTGCCAGAACGCCGCATCGTCGTGCGGGTTGAGCGCAAAGCGTTTCATGGCCTCGGCCACATTGAACAAGCCCAGCTCGTTGGCGTAGTTCATGGGGCCGCCGCGCCAGTACGGGAAGCCGTAGCCCATGATGTAGACCATGTCGATGTCGCTGGGCTTGTTGGCAATGCCTTCTTCCAGAATGTGGCAGGCCTCGTTGATGAGCGAGAACACCAGGCGCTGCACAATTTCTTCGCTCGAGATCCGGCGCGGCGTGATACCCAGGCGTTTGCGGTTGGCCTCGATCATCTCCAGAACCTGGGCGTTGGGGATGGCGTCGCGCTTACCGGCCTGATAGTCGTACCATCCCGCGCCAGTTTTCTGGCCAAAACGACCCATTTCGCACAGCAAGTCGGCGGTCTTGCTGTATTTCATGCCCGGTTGCTCAACGGCGCGGCGCTTGCGAATGGCCCAGCCAATGTCGTTGCCGGCCAGGTCGCTCATGCGGAAGGGGCCCATGGCAAAACCGAACTTTTCGATGGCGCGGTCCACCTGCTCGGGTGTGCAGCCCTCGTCAAGCAGGAAGCCGGCCTGGCGGCCGTATTGCTCGATCATGCGGTTGCCAATGAAGCCATCGCACACGCCCGAAACCACAGCGGTCTTCTTGATCTTCTTGCCCAGTGCCATCACGGTGGCCAGAACATCCTTGCCGGTTTGAGTGCCGCGCACCACTTCCAGCAGCTTCATGACGTTGGCCGGGCTGAAAAAGTGCATGCCGACCACATCCTGTGGCCGGTTGGTGAACGCCGCAATCTTGTTGAGGTCCAGCGTGGAGGTGTTGGACGCCAGAATCGCGCCCGGCTTCATGGTCTTGTCCAGCTGCTTGAACACAGCTTCCTTGACGCCCATGTCTTCAAACACTGCTTCAATAACCAGATCGGCCTGGGCAATGTCGTCGTAGCTGAGCGTGGTGCTCAGCAAGGACATGCGCTGCTCGTACTTGTCTTGCTTGAGCTTGCCTTTTTTGATTTGCGCTTCGTAGTTCTTGCGCATGGTGGCCACGCCACGTTCCAGCGCTTCGGGCTTCATCTCCAGCAGCTTGACCGGGATGCCCGCGTTCAGGAAGTTCATGGCAATGCCACCGCCCATGGTGCCGGCGCCAATGATCGCTACGCTTTGAATCTCGCGTTTTGGGGTGTCGTCCGGTACGTCCGGAATCTTGCTCGCCGCGCGGTCGGCCATGAACAAATGGCGCAAAGCACGGCTCTCAGGCGTCCACATCAGGTTGATGAAGTGGGTGCGTTCGAAGGTCATGCCGTCTTCAAACTTTTGGGTGGTGGCTGCTTCAACCGCATCCACGCACTTGATGGGTGCGGGCAAGTTCTTGGCCGTGGCCTTGACCATGTTGCGGGCAAACTGGAAGTACGCCGCGCCCTGCGGATGCTTGCAAGGCAGGTGCCGCACCAGGGGCAGCGGTGTGGGCAGCGGCGCGTTGGGCGCATGCACGGCAGCGACTTTGCGCGCCAGCATCAGGGCCTCGTCCATCAGGCGCTCGGGGCTGCTCGAGAGCGTGTCCCACAACTTCTGACCGGGCAGCATGGCCAGCATTTCGCTCTTGACCGACTCGCCGCTCACAATCAGGTTCAGCGCCGCTTCAACGCCAATGACTCGCGGCAAGCGTTGTGTGCCCCCAGCACCTGGGATCAGGCCCAGCTTGACCTCGGGCATGGCAATGGTGGTGCCCTGCGCGGCAATGCGGTAGTGGCAGCCTAGAGCCAGTTCCAGGCCACCGCCCATGGCAACGGTATGTACCGCTGCAACGACGGGTTTACGCGAATTCTCCAAAGCGCGAATGACCGACAGCAAGTTGGGTTCCTGCAAGGCCTTGGGCGAGCCAAACTCTTTGATATCTGCCCCGCCCGAGAACGCCTTGCCCGCGCCGGTGAGCACGATGGCTTTGACGGCGGGATCGTTGTTGGCTTGTTCCAAGCCCGAGGTAATGCCTATGCGGGTGGCCAGCCCCAAACCGTTGACCGGCGGGTTGTCCATGGTGATCACTGCCACATCACCGTCGACTTTGTAGTGCGCTGTCATGTCTGCCTTTGTGGAATTAAAAAAGAACGACCGTTCGTTTTTACCACAATCGCATGTCTTCTCTAGGGCATGGAAAACCCTAGGACGTCAGACCATCAGCCACTGTTTGCAGGCCTCAGAGGCCAAAACGGCCTGTGGCGACAAATCGGCCACAATGCGACCGCCCCCCAGCACCAATGCCCTGTCGGCCAAGGACAAGGTCAGCTGCAATTTTTGTTCAATGAGCAGCACCGCCAAGCCGCGCTGACGCGCCAGATTAAGCACATGGCCAAGTTGCGCCACCACCTGGGGCGACAAGCCCTCGGCGGGCTCATCCACCAGTAAAACCTGTGGTTGCCCCAACAAGGTACGACACAGCGACAACATTTGTTGCTCGCCACCCGAGAGCTTGTCAGCCTGGGTGTGCAAGCGTGCCGACAGCGCCGGAAACAACTCCAGCAACTCGTCGCGGCTCAATTGTGGCGCTTGGCTGCTGCGTTGCGTGCGCTCACCGAGCAACAGGTTTTGCGCAACGCTCAGGCTGGGGAAAACATCGCGCGACTCCGGGACATAGCCCAGCCCGGCACGGGCCACTGCATGCGCAGGCAAGTCCTGCAAAGGCAGGCCTTTCCAGGCTATGTAGCCTTGGCGCGGCAGCAAACCCATGAGGGCCATTGCGGTGGTGCTTCGGCCCGCACCGTTGCGTCCAAGCAAGGCCACGATTTCACCGGGTCGCACCTCAAACGACAGTCCCTGCAGCACAGGCTGTTCGCCGCGAAACACCCGAAGATCGCGCACCTCAAGCATCTGCCTCTCCTGCAGACGCGGCAAAAGACAAAGTACCCAAATAAGCTTTCTGTACCAACGGGTTGGCACGTACCGCTGCGGGTGAGTCGCAAGCCAGAATACGTCCTTGATCGAGCACGGCCACACGGTCGGCCAGGTCGAACACCACTTCCATGTCGTGCTCCACCAACAACAAGGTTTTGCCCTGCGTGTGCTCCCGGATCAGCGCCACGGCCTGCTCGGCCTCGACTCTACTCATGCCCGCCGTGGGTTCATCCAGCAGCACAACGCGCCGTGCTGCAGACAACGCCAGCCCCAACTCCAACCGCCGCTGCTGAGCGTAATTGAGCTGGTCGGCGCGAAGCGGCGCTTGCGCGAGGAGGTCGAGCTTTTCAAGCCATTGTTTGACCTGCGCCTGCACCTGGGCTTGTTGCGCACCTCGACCACAGCAACGATAAGCCGGTTGGGCTTGCCACAACAGCCCTGAGGCCAGGTTCTCGCTCACCGTCAAGCCACCAAACAGGCGTTGGATCTGAAAACTGCGAGCGAGTCCGGCACGGTGAATCTGCGCCGTTGTCCACCCCGAAAGGCTTTGTCCGAACAGCATGATCCGGCCCTGCGAAGGCTGCATCTCGCCACTGATCAAGTTGAACAAGGTGGATTTGCCCGCGCCGTTGGGGCCAATCAGGGCCAGCCGCTCGCCTGTACGCACTTGCAGTTCAACGCCAGCAAGCACGGTGGTCGCGCCAAAGCGATGATGAATGCCTTGCAACTCCAATGCGCATGGACTCATGCCTGTAGCTCCTTCTTGGCATGGCGGCGATGCGTCAACGTTATCACCCAGCCCCCTGCGCAGACAACAGCTGCCAGCAGCATGCCCATCCAATGCAGGGGCTGATCGAGCTCGAGCGTCAGGCCCAGCCAGGGCATAACCGATCCCACCGTAGACAACTGCTGGTACTGGTAGGCCATTTCAACCAAACCAGCCGTCAAGGCCAAAGCGCCCAGGGCTGCCACAGCTTGAAGGCAAGCTAAAGGTTTGGGCAAAGTCCAAGCTCGACCGGGACCGCGTCCCCACTCGTGCAAGGCCAGTCCGACCAGGCCCTGCGGTGCGCGGACAACCAAAACCATGAACAGCACGCCGAGGTACAAACCACTGGCCGGTGTCCACTGGGGCAAGATGGTGTGGGCCAGCACGGTCAGGGCCCCGCCCAGCAGGGCGCCTGCCCAGTGACGGCTGCCGGCCAGGACCGTGAACAACAAAAGCTCGCCCGAGTGCACAGGGTTGAAGGCCTCGGGCGTCACAATTTCAAACACCATGGCAGACAGCCCCCCCGCCACACCAGCGACGCCCCCTGCCAAAACAAAGGCCATCCACCGAACGCGGTGCGGGTCCGGGCCGACATGCGCGAGCCGACCCGCTTGCTCGCGTGCTGCCCGAACATACAGGCCCAAGGCCGAACGCTCGACCGTGTTCAACCCCCACATGGCCAGCAACAGGTACACACACACCAGGACATACAGGTGCCAAGGGTTCGCGCCCTGCCAGATACCCAAAGACAACCCGGCCGTACGGTCAGCTGACAAGCCGCCCTCCCCCCCGAAAACCGATGGGAACACAGGCGCAAGCGCCCAGGCCAACTCGCCCAGTCCCAAAGTAATCATGGCAAGCGCTGCACCTGGACGGCGCGTGCTGATGCCGCCCAGTGCCCAGGCAAGAACTGCGGTGCCCAAGCCTGCCAGCAAAGGCACCAGCACCATGGGTACTGGCCATCCCGCATCGGCCATGCGCATCAAATGCACGGCCAAATAAGCACCTGCGCCGGTGTAGACCGCCTGTCCAAAACTGAGCATGCCGCCCTGCCCCCATAACCACTGGTAGGACAGACAGGCGATGGCCGCCACACCCATCTGCGTCAACAAGGACAAGCCATGGCCTTGCCCGGTCCACATGGGCAAAAGAAGCAAGAGCAAAACGAGAAACAAGGCCCGGCGCAAGCTTCAGCCCCCTTGTTTACCCAGCAGGCCTTGAGGACGCCATATCAGCATGAGCACCATCAAGACAAATGGCAAAGCCGGCGCCAGACGTGCGCTGGAAATAATGCCCAGCGGAATGTCCCAGCTCAGGGCCAGGGTTTGAAACAAACCCACAAGCAAGGAGGCCATGAAAGCCCCCAGCAACGAGCCCATACCGCCAACCACGACCACCACAAACACCACCGCGCCCATGGCGCCTGCCATGGACGGCTCGGTCACAAAGGTGCTGCCAGCCAGGACACCAGCCAGCCCTGCCAGTGCGCTACCCACGCCAAAGACCAGCATACGAACAGCGGGCACGTTATGGCCCAGCGCTTGCACCATGTCCGGATGGGTGATGGCGGCTTGCACCACCAGGCCTGTGCGCGTGCGGTGCAGCAGCCACCACAGGGCCGCCAGCACACACAGCGAAATGCCCATGATGAACAAGCGCGAGAGCGGCAGGTTCAGCAGCCAGGGGCTGGCGCCGCGTAAAGCCTGCGGCAGTGCAAAACTCAGGGGGGCACGGCCCCAGAGCAGCTGGACCATCTCCAGCACCACATAGCCCAGACCCAGCGTCACCAAAAGCTCGGCCACATGGCCCTGGCTGTGCAGTGGCCTGAGCACCCAATGCTCAAAGACTGCGCCCAACAGGCCTAGCAGCAACGGCGACAACACCAGTGCCGCACCATAGCCCCAGTGCTGGGCCAGGGTATAGCCCAGATAAGCGCCCAGCATGTAAAAGCTGGCGTGAGCAAAGTTGAGCACGCCCATGATGCCCAGAATCAGGGTCAGGCCGGCACTGAGCAAAAACAGCAACAAACCGTAGCTCAGGCCATTGAGCACACTGACAAAGAAAAACTCCAAAACCGGCTTTCTGCCGCCTTGCGCGGGCGACCAGAGTCAAAAAACCGATTGTCCCGCAAAAGCCGTTGGCTGCATTCAGCGCTGGTCAGGCAGGGCGTAGTCCGCCAGCTGCTCGCGCAGCCGGGTTTTGAGCATCTTGCCTGTGGCTCCGATGGGAATGGCATCCATGAACACCACATCGTCCGGAATCTGCCATTTGGCGGTGCGCCCTTCGTAAAAGGCCAGAAGCTCTTCGCGCGTGACTTCGGCGCCGGGCTTTTTGACTACGCACACAATCGGCCGCTCGTCCCACTTGGGGTGTTTGACGCCAATGCATGCGGCCATGGCCACTGCCGGGTGGGCCATGGCGATGTTTTCCACATCGATCGAACTGATCCACTCCCCGCCAGACTTGACCACGTCCTTGCTGCGGTCGGTGATCTGCATGAAGCCGTCGGCGTCAATCGTGGCCACATCGCCCGTGGGAAACCAGCCGTCCACCAGTGGATCGCCGCCATCGTGCTTGAAATAACTGGCCACCACCCATGGGCCTTTGACCAACAAGTCGCCCGCACTCTTGCCGTCGTGGGGCAGATCCTGCCCATTTGCATCGACGATTTTCATGTCGATGCCAAAAATGCAGCGCCCCTGCTTGAGGCGCAGCTTCATTTGCTCGGCCGCCGACAACTTCAGGTGCTTGTTTTTGAGGGTGCACAGGGTGCCTAGAGGGCTGAGCTCGGTCATGCCCCAGGCGTGCAAGACATCGACACCATAGTCGTCACGGAAGGCGTCGATCATGGCCGGCGGACAGGCAGAGCCACCAATGACGGTGCGCTTGAGTGTGCCGAACTTCAGACCCGCGGGCTTCATGTGGCCCAGCAACATTTGCCACACGGTAGGCACACCGGCAGCAAAGGTCACGCCCTCAGCCTCGATCAGCTCATACACCGACTTGCCGTCCAGCGCCGGCCCCGGGAACACCAGTTTGGCCCCAGTCATGGCCGCGCTGTAGGGAATGCCCCAGGCGTTGACGTGGAACATGGGCACCACTGGCAAGATGGCGTCGCGGGCGGACACGCCCATCACATCCGGCAAGGCTGAAGCGTAGGCATGCAGGATGGTCGAACGATGGCTGTAGAGCGCGCCCTTGGGGTTTCCCGTGGTGCCGCTGGTGTAGCACAGGCTGGAGGCCGTGTTCTCGTCCAGCTTGGGCCAGTTGTAGTGGGTGGGCTGTCCTGCGATCCAGGCTTCGTAGCTGATCAGGTTGCCAACGCCCGTGTCTGCAGGCAGCTTGTCGGCATCACACAAAGCGACCCATTGGCGCACCGAAGGGCATTTGGCATGAACAGCTTGCACCAAGGGCAAAAACGTCAGGTCAAAACAAAGGACCTGATCTTCTGCATGGTTGATGATCCAGGCGATCTGCTCCGGGTGCAGACGAGGGTTGATGGTGTGCAGCACTCGACCCGAGCCACTGACGCCAAAGTACAGCTCCAGGTGACGGTAGCCGTTCCAGGCCAATGTGCCCACCCGATCACTCAGCACCAAGCCCGAGGTATCCAATGCATGAGCCACCTGGCGCGAACGCGCAGCTACAGAGGCCCAGTTGGAACGATGAATGTCGCCCTCAACTCGGCGCGAGATGATTTCAGAATCACCATGGTGCTTATCAGCAAAATCGATCAGCGAAGAAATCAGCAAATGCTGCTGCTGCATCAAACCAAACATGGGTACACCTCCAAGCAATAAGGCTCTTATCTTCCAACCGGTGTGCAGTCTGCGCAAGCCGGCAAATCCCTGAGACCTGTCTCAGGCAGGACAATTGCCGCACACGGGCTGGGGGCAAGACTTGAAGCGGACAATCACGGTCATGTCCGCAACCTCTGCCCCCGTCCTGAACTGGACGCACCGCCTGCACACCTTGGGCGAAGACTTTTACACACGCCTGCCGCCACAAGGCTTGGCCTCGCCCGTCTGGGGCAGCCGCAACCACGCCCTGCTGGCTGATCTGGATTGGCCCGAAGCCCTGTTTGATGACACTGGGCTTCAGGCCTTTGCCGGCAACGTCGTGCTCAGCGGCAGCGAGCCCGTGGCGACGGTGTACAGCGGCCACCAGTTTGGCGTTTGGGCGGGCCAGCTGGGTGATGGCCGAGCTTTGCTGCTGGGCGAAGCGCAGTCCAGTCAGGGGCCACAGGAAATCCAGCTCAAGGGCGCCGGTCGAACCCCTTATTCGCGCATGGGCGATGGCCGTGCGGTGCTGCGCTCGTCGATTCGTGAATACCTCTGCAGCGAAGCCATGCAGGGTCTGGGTATCCCCACCACACGGGCGCTGTGCCTGGTCGGCTCGCCCATGACGGTGTATCGTGAGCGGGCAGAAACCGCCGCGGTGGTCGCACGCGTAGCTCCCAGTTTTTTACGCTTTGGACACTTTGAGCACTTTGCTGCTGCGGGCCGTACGGATTTGCTGCAGCAGCTGGCCGACCATGCGATCGAGCACCACTTGCCACAAGCACTGTCCCTTGCCCCAGACTGGCAAGGCAATCGCTACGCAGGCCTGCTGGATGAGGTGGTCCAACGCACGGCGCTTCTGGTGGCACAGTGGCAGGCGGCGGGCTTTTGTCACGGCGTGATGAACACCGACAACATGAGCCTGCTGGGCCTGACGCTGGACTACGGGCCCTTCCAGTTCATGGACGGTTTTGTGCCTGGCCACATTTGCAACCACAGCGACACACATGGTCGCTACGCCTGGGACGAGCAACCCAATGTCGCCTACTGGAACCTGCTGGCGCTGGGTCAGGCCCTGCAGCCACTGATTGGTGATGTGGAGCTCACCCGCAAGGTGCTCAAAACGTTTGAAAGCCATTTTGTGCGTGCCATGGGCGATGCCATGCGTGCCAAACTGGGGTTGATCGGACCCATGGCCACCGACGCACAGCGCGAAGCCGACTGGTTGCTGGTTCAGGCGTTGCTGCAATGTCTGGCCCAAGAGCGGGTGGACTACCCCCTGTTCTGGCGGCGATTGAGCGTGGCCATGGCCCAAGAGGACGGCACGTGGCACATGGACGCACCGCGCTGGCGCGACGTGTTGGCGTTGTGGCTTCAACCCAAGGCCTTCGAAGCCTGGCTGGGTCGTTACCGCCAGCGCATGGCCCTCGCGCAGCCCGCTGCTCTGGGCCAGACCATGCTGCGCACCAACCCTAAATACGTGTTGCGCAACCACCTGGCCGAGGTGGCTATTCGCCAGGCTGAGAAAGGTGATTTTTCCGAGGTGGACACCTTGCTGGCGCTGCTGCAATCACCTTTTGACGAACACCCTGAGCACGACAGCCGTGCCCAATTGCCCCCGGATTGGGCGGCGCATCTGCAGCTGAGCTGCTCCTCCTGAGACAATCGCACCCCATGACCCGTATCCAACACACCGATGCCGAATGGCAAGCCTTGCTGGCCCGCAAAAACGCCGAGCCCGTGGCCTTTGCCGTCACCCGCCAAGCAGCGACCGAGCGCCCGTTCACCGGCCGCTACGAAGACCATTGGGCGCCCGGCACCTACCGCTGCATCTGCTGCACGGCAGTGCTGTTCCATTCGGACACCAAATTTGATGCGGGATGCGGTTGGCCCAGCTTTTTCAAAGCAGCCAACCCGCAAGCGATTGAAGAGCGGCGCGACACCAGTCATGGCATGGTGCGTGTTGAAACGCTGTGCGCCCAATGCGGTGCCCACCTGGGCCATGTCTTCGAAGACGGCCCTGCGCCCACAGGCCTGCGCTACTGCATGAACTCGGCTTCGTTAGACTTCGAGCCTTTGACACAACCGGACCGTGCATGAAGCAACTGCTCGACTTTCTTCCCCTGGTGCTGTTTTTCGGGGCCTACAAGCTGGGCGACATTTATATCGCCACCGGCGTGCTCATGGCTGCCACTGTGGTGCAAATGGCGCTCATCTACCGCATGGATGGTCGCCTGCAGACCATGCACAAAGTGACGCTGGCCCTGGTGCTGGTGTTTGGGGCCCTGACCCTGAGCTTGCATGACGAGCGCTTCATCAAATGGAAACCCACTCTGCTCTATGTGGGCATGGCGGTGGCACTGGCCATTGGGCAATGGGTGCTGCGCAAGAACTTTTTGCAAGCCATGCTGGGTCAGCAACTGCCGCTGAGCACTCCGGTGTGGGACCGACTGAATGTGTCGTGGATGCTCTACGCCCTGTTCATGGCCGCCATCAACGCTTATGTGGCGGCGTACTTCAGTACCGAGGCTTGGGTCAATTTCAAGCTCTGGGGCTATGCCTTTCCAGTGCTGTTTTTGCTGGGCCAAGGCATCTACATTGCCCGCCACTTGCCCAAGGACAAGTCATGAGCCAGGTTGCACACGCCATCGAATTGCGCCTGCGCGAA
Source organism: uncultured Limnohabitans sp. (assembly GCA_964589665.1). Taxonomy (GTDB): domain Bacteria; phylum Pseudomonadota; class Gammaproteobacteria; order Burkholderiales; family Burkholderiaceae_C; genus Limnohabitans_A. Next base: position 12,649 of record CAZPTM010000009.1, read on the forward strand.
CACCTGCAACCGACTGCGCTGGAGGTGCTTGACGAAAGTGCAGCGCACGCCGGACACGCCGGTGCACAAGCCGAAGGCAGCCATATTCGGGTGCGCATAGCTTCACCTTTGTTTACATCGTTGAGCCGCGTTCAGCGCCATCGCCTTGTGTATGATGCGCTGCAGGATTTCATCGATGCCGGACTGCATGCCTTGGCCATCGAATTGGTCTAGACCTTATTTTTCTCTCCTTGAGGATCTCATGAAAAAGCACATCATCGGTGCCACCCTGGCATCTCTGCTGGCCCTGCCCGTTCTGGCACAAAACATCGCCATCGTGAATGGCAAAGCCATTCCCACCTCGCGTGCCGACGCGCTGAAAAAGCAGGTGGAGCAATCCGGCCAGGCCGTCACGCCCGAGATCATGGCCAAGATCAAGGAAGAGCTCATTGCCCGTGAAATCTTCATGCAGGAAGCCAAAAAGCGCGGCCTGGACGCCACCGAAGCGTACAAAAACCAGCTCGAACTGGCCCGTCAAAGCATCCTGATCCGCACGCTGCTGGCCGATGTGCAAGCAAAAAGCGCTGTGACCGACGCTGAAGTCAAAGCCGAATACGACAAGTTCGTCAAGGAAAACGCCGGCACCGAATACCGCGCCCGCCACATCCTGGTGGAAACCGAAGACCAGGCCAAAGCCCTGATTGCTCAAATCAAGGGCGGTGCCAAGTTTGAAGACCTGGCCAAGAAAAACTCCAAGGACCCCGGCTCCGGCGCCAACGGTGGTGACCTTGATTGGGCTAACCCGGCTGGTTTCGTGCCCGAGTTCAGCGGCGCCATGACCAAGCTCGCCAAAGGCCAAATGACCGACTCCCCAGTCAAGAGCCAATTTGGCTGGCACATCATCCGCGTCGATGACATTCGCGACACCCAGCTGCCCAAACTCGACGAAGTCAAAGCCCAAATCACCCAACAACTGCAGCAGCAAAAACTGGCCAAATTCCAGGAAGACCTGCGCGCCAAGGC
>CAZPTM010000009.1:13750-17711 GCA_964589665.1 uncultured Limnohabitans sp.
AAACGCGGCTTCGGCCGCGTTTTTGCTTTCTTGGGATAATCCAGCCCCATGCTTGCCCACCAGCTCGAACTCCTCTCGCCCGCCCGCAACGCCGACATCGGCATCGAGGCCGTCAACCACGGCGCCGATGCTGTTTACATTGGCGGGCCGTCCTTTGGCGCCCGTTCCACGGCCGACAACAGCGTGCAGGACATCGCCCGTCTGGTGCAGCACGCCCACCGATTTCACAGCCGCATTTTTGTCACGCTCAACACCATCATGCGTGACGACGAACTGGAGGGCGCGCGCAAGCTGGCCTGGCAGCTGTATGACGCTGGGGCGGACGCACTGATCATTCAGGACATGGGCTTGCTGGAGATCGACCTGCCGCCCATCCAGCTGCACGCCAGCACCCAGACCGACATCCGCACGCCCGAAAAAGCCAAGTTTCTGCAAGACGCGGGCCTCTCCCAGATCGTGCTGGCGCGCGAGCTGACGCTGCCCCAAATTGCCGCCATCCGCGACGCCATCGACACCGAGCGCACGATTCTGGAATTCTTTGTGCACGGCGCCCTGTGCGTGGCCTACAGCGGCCAGTGCTACATCAGCCATGCGCACACCGGCCGCAGCGCCAACCGGGGCGACTGCTCGCAGGCCTGCCGCCTGCCCTATGAGGTCAAAGACAGCCAAGGCCGCATCGTGGCGCACGACAAACATGTGCTGAGCATGAAGGACAACAACCAGTCCGAGAACCTGCGCCAGTTGATTGACGCGGGCTGCCGCAGCTTCAAGATCGAAGGCCGCTACAAGGACATGGCCTATGTCAAGAACATCACGGCACACTACCGCCGCCTGTTCGACGAGATCCTGAACGAGCGCCCGGAGCTTGCTCCTGCATCCCACGGCAAGGCCACCTTCAGCTTTGTGCCCGACCCCAACCAGAACTTCAACCGCGAGTTCACCGATTACTTTGTGCAAGGGCGCAAGGAGGACATTGGCGCCTTTGACACGCCCAAGAACCCAGGCCAGGGCATTGGCTGGGTCACCAAGGTTGCGCCCGACCACCTGGAAATCGCCACCGACGACCCCGCAGCCGTGCTGCACAACGGCGACGGCCTGTGCTACTACGACCTGCAAAAGGAACTGGTGGGCCTGCAGATCAACCGCGCAGAACCGGCAGGCACCAAGGGCCACTGGAAGCTTTGGCCCAAAGACCCGATGGACGGCTTCAAGGACCTGCGCAAGGGCGTGCAGGTCAACCGCAACCGCGACATGAGCTGGGTGCGCGCCCTGGACAAAAAGTCTGCCGAGCGCCGCATTGGCGTGTGGATGAAGCTGCTGGAAACGGCTGACGGCCTGCAGCTGCAACTGACCGACGAAGCCGGATTTGCGGGCACCGCCGCGCTGGCCGCTGAATGGCAGGCTCCCAAAGACAGCGCCAACGCCGCCGCCAAGCTGGAGCAGCAACTGGCCAAACTGGGCGAGACGATGTTTGAGCCGCTGCAGGTGCAGCTGGACCTGCCCCGCCCCTGGTTCGTGCCGCCCTCACAGCTCAACCAGCTGCGCCGCGACGCCGTGGCCGCGCTCGAAGCTGCCCGCGCTGCGGGCCTGGAGCGCCTGCCCCGCGCCACCCCTGCCGAGCCGCCCACACCCTACCCCGAAGACACCCTCACCTACCTGGCCAACGTCTTCAACGACAAGGCCCGGCAGTTCTACGCCCGCCACGGCGTGAATGTGATCGCTGCCGCTTACGAAGCGCAGGAAGAACACGGCGAAGTCAGCCTGATGATCACCAAGCACTGCGTGCGCTACAGCTTGAGCCTGTGCCCCAAACAGGCCAAAGGCGTGACCGGCGTGCAAGGCACCATCCGCGCCGAGCCGCTGCAGCTGATCAACGGCAAGGAAAAACTCACCCTGCGCTTTGACTGCAAGCCTTGCGAAATGCATGTGGTCGGCAAGATCAAGAAGTCGGTGCTGAACGCCACGCCCGAGGCACCGATCAAGTTCTACAAGACACGCCCGGTGCAGGGCGTGCATTGAATTGCGGTGACTTCAGCGCCCGCGCAGTTTGCCCAGCGCTTGCACCAGCAGCACCGTCACCGCTCCAGCCAGCACACCGCCCAGCCCGGCCCCCAGGGCGTTGAGCACGGGTGCTGCGATGGCGCCCTGCTCTTGTGACCAGTGCTCCAGCGCATGGCCCAGCGCAGGCACGCCGTGCAGCAAGATGCCGCCACCCACCAGGAACATGGCTGCGGTGCCCAGCACCGAGAGAGCATGCATGAATCTTGGTGCCAGCGCCAGCAGCAGGTGCCCCATTCGTTGTTGAAGGGGGTTGGGCTTGCGCATGAGCCACAGGCCCATGTCGTCGAGTTTGACAATACCAGCCACCAGGCCGTAAACGCCTAAAGTGATCAACACCGAGATACCTGCCAGCACGGCCAGCTGGGTAGATAAAGAGGCGCCAGAGACCGTGCCCAGGGTGATGACGATGATTTCGGCCGAGAGGATGAAATCGGTACGAATGGCGCCTTTGATCTTGTCTTTTTCGTAAGCGACCAAGTCCACTTGCGCATCGCTCACAGCCTGCACCAGTTCGGCGTGGTGCGCTTCATCTTCAGTGCGGCTGTGCAGCCAGACGTGCAACAGTTTTTCGGCCCCTTCAAAGCACAAAAACAGGCCGCCAGCCATGAGCAAGGGCGTGATCAGCCAGGGTACAAAAGCGCTGATGAGCAAGGCCGCGGGCACCAAAATCGCTTTGTTGAGCAAGGAGCCTTTGGCCACGGCCCAAACCACGGGCAACTCGCGGTCGGCATTGACCCCGGTCACTTGCTGGGCGTTGAGTGCCAAATCGTCACCCAATACTCCGGCTGTCTTCTTGGCGGCGACTTTGGTCATGGCGGCTACATCGTCGAGCAACGTTGCTATGTCGTCGAGCAAAACAAACAAACTGGAAGCCATCTTTTACAAATATTGGATCGATCAGACGGCAGTTTAGCCGGACCGGTTTACCATTGGTTTCAAACGGTTTGAAAGGGAGAATACACATGACAACCACACGCGCTTTACCTTTGCTTGGCTGTGCCTTGGCTTTGACGCTGGCGGGCTGCGCCAGCTCTGGCCCCAATGCGGGCTTGCCCGTGCTCTACCCCAACGCAGCATTCAAGACCATGGGCCAGACTGCGGCACTGAACTTGGTCCAGCAATGTGTGGGCATGGCCGAAGGCAGTGGTTTGCAGGCTTACAGGAACAGCGCAGCCTCGGGCGCCATCAACGGTGCCACCATTGCAGGTGTGACGGGTGCGGTGGGTGGCCTGGTGTTTGGGCGCAACAGCCTGGAAGGCGTGGCCAAGAGTGCTGCGCAATCAGCCGTGGTGGGCGCCGCAGCCGGCGGCACGCGAGGCGCTATCAACCAGCAGCCCAACGCGACCTACCGACAGTTTGTTCAGCGATGCCTGAGCGAGCGCGGCCTGGACGTGATCGGCTGGAACTGAGTCCAGCCACCCTCCTAGATCACCCCACCCACTTGCGAGCGTTTTGCCAGATGCGCATCCAGGGGCTGAGTTCGCTGCGGTCCCCGCTGGTCCAGCTCATCTGGATGTTGCGGAACACACGCTCGGGGTGCGGCATCATGGCCGTGAAGCGGCCGTCTGCCGTGGTCACCGCCGTCAGGCCGCCTGGGCTGCCGTTGGGGTTGAAGGGGTATTGCTCGGTGGCAGAGCCGCTGTTGTCCACATAGCGCATGGCGCCAATCGCCTGCGCCGCGTTGCCCCGGTACTTGAAGTTGGCATAGCCCTCGCCGTGGGCCACGGCAATCGGCAAGCGGCTGCCCGCCATGCCTTGCAGGAACAGGCTGGGCGAGTCCAGCACTTCGACCATGGACAAGCGGGCCTCGAAACGCTCGATCTGGTTGGTGGTGAAGCGTGGCCAGGCCTCGGCGCCGGGGATGATGTCGGCGAGTTCGGCGAACATCTGGCAGCCGTTG
>CAZPTM010000010.1:0-17127 GCA_964589665.1 uncultured Limnohabitans sp.
CACGTAGCTCACCCCGACCCGATGACCCGGGTGCGCCAGGCCGACGTGGTGGTGCAGCCCTCGCTCAATGGTGTGGGCAGTGCGGACTTTGCTTCGCGTGAGCGCTCTATCGAACAAGGTCGTCAAGCCATGCTGGTGGCCTTGCCCAAGTTGCGCGAAAAACTGCTTGCACTCAAACGCTGAAGAAACGCTGAAGTCAGAGACAAAAAAAGGGCTGATCTTGCGATCAGCCCTGTAAATGGATCCCTGAAATCTGATTTCGAAAGGATCCGAGGAGACAACTGGTTCGTCGATCAGCGCTTTTTGCTGGCTTTGGCAGCGGCGCCGACAGCGGTCTGGCTCATGGCGGTCATGTTGGACTCGGCCAGGTCAGAAGCTTGCTTGACAGCTTTTTGCACGGATTCGAAAGCATTGTTGGCGGCAGCCACGGCGCTCTTCATCATGGCCACAGCGGACTCGGAGCCAGCGGGGGCGTTTTGGGTTGCGGTATCCACCAGGGAAGCAAATTGCTTTTGGGCCACAGCAGCTTGGGCTTCGAAAGCCTTGGTGAATTCGCTACCGGTGTTGGAAGCGATGTCATACAGGTGACGGCTATAAGCAGCGGTCTTTTCGGCCAGGGGCTGGAAGAGGGCGGCTTGCAGGCTCAGGAGTTCCTGGGCGTCTTTCACGCTCATCGCGGCTTGTGTGTTCTGAGCGGATTCGCCCAAAGCGGCCTTGGCAGCGGTCATGTTCAGGTCGACCAGTTTTTCGACGCCTTCGAAGGCTTTGGCGGTTAAGCCAAACAGGGTTTCCATGTTGGCTTTGTTGGAAGCGGCGATTTGTTCAGCGGTCATCATGTGAATCTCCAAAAGGTTAAGGTTCCCGGGACTGCGCTGGAACTGGCCGAGGGCCGATACAGCATTTGTTGCAGTGCAGCATGGTATGAAGTATATGGGCCTGAATGGGGATTGCAAGGCTTTGCCGGCGCTTTAGAGAGGACTTTCTAAAATGTCTACTTGCCTTCAATCTGACATGCACGCCTTCTACGCCGACCACTTTGTATTACCTTTGCCCGAGGGGCACCGCTTTCCCATGGCCAAGTACCGCTTGTTGCGCGACGCCTTGGAGCTTGCACTGCCCGGCCTGCAGTGGGGCGAGGCTCCAGCGGCGTCTGCGGGCGAGTTGGCCCTGGCGCATACTCCTGACTATATTCGTGCGGTTGCAGAGGGCACGCTGGCTCATGACATGCAGCGCGAAATTGGCTTTCCCTGGTCTGTGCAGATGGCCGAACGGGCCGTGCGCAGCGTGGGGGGGACCATAGCTGCAGCCAGAGCGGCGCTCAGCAACGGGGTCGCCGGCAGCCTGGCTGGCGGCACGCACCATGCCAGTGCTGAGCGTGGCGGTGGGTTTTGCGTGTTCAACGACCTGGCTGTTGCGGCTCGACTGTTGCAGGCCGAATACGCCCGGCACAGCCGGGAGGTGCTTAGAGTGGGCATTGTTGATCTGGATGTGCACCAGGGCAATGGCACGGCCAAAATTTTTACAGCCGACCCCAGCGTGTTTACCTTGTCCGTTCATGCTGAGAAAAATTTTCCATTTCGCAAGGTGGATAGCGACCTGGACATGGGCTTGCCCGATGGCTGCTCAGATGATCACTATTTGGCCGCGGTGGACGAGGCGCTGGCGCAACTTTGGACCCGCTTTAAGCCACAGTTTGTGTTTTATCTGGCCGGTGCAGACCCGCACGAGGGCGACAGGTTAGGGCGGCTGAAGGTCAGCAGCGAAGGGATGCGCCAACGCGATCAGCGCGTGTTCGACTGGGCCTGGCAACACCGTTTGCCGGTCGCGTTTTGCATGGGTGGCGGCTATGGCCGTTCGATCGAGACCACCGTGGCGGTGCAAACGCAGACCTGGCAAGTCGCTTTTTCAGCCTGGCAACGCTGGCACAATGGTGCCGCATGAGTGCTAGCCAGACACAACCATCCATCACCAAACCGCAACCGCTGGGGCGTGAGGCCTTCAAGGCTTTTCGAACCCTGACCACCCGCTGGATGGACAACGACATTTACGGTCACGTCAACAACGTGGTTTATTACAGCTGGTTTGACACGGCGGTCAACGCCACGCTGATTGACGCCGGGGTGCTGGATATTCACCAAGGCCCTGTCATTGGCCTGGTGGTGCAGACCCAATGTCAGTACTTCGAGCCTTTGGCGTTCCCGCAAGACATCGAGGCTGGTGTTCGTGTGGCCCATCTGGGCAACAGCAGCGTGCGCTACGAGGTGGGTCTGTTCGCCAAAGGCCAGCCCCTGACGGCAGCGCATGGCCATTTTGTGCATGTGTATGTGGACCGCGCTCAGCGCCGCCCCACGGCTTTGCCCCATGACTTGAAACAATTTCTGGAGACCCTGACATGACCCAACCCGCCTTGCCCCAACCCCAAGTGCAAACCACCGTGGCCGATCCATCCAGCGTGGATACGGCCATGCTGAGTCGTTTTTCAGCGCGCGCTTTTGAAAACCGCCCGGTCGATCGGGATGTGATCATGGACTTGCTGCAAGTGGCGGGTCGTGCGCCCAGCGGCACCAACACCCAACCCTGGAAGGTGTATGTGGTGCAAGGGGCGCGTCGCGACGAGCTGGTGCAAAAAGTTTGCGCTGCCCACGACGCCGTCACGGCAGACCCCAGCTTGGCCGCTCAATACGCCGAGGCCTACGACTACTACCCCCAGCAGTGGGTGAGCCCTTATATCGACCGCCGCCGCGCCTGCGGTTTTGGTTTGTACGGTGTACTAGGCATCGGCAAGGGTGACAAGGCGCGCATGCACGAACAGCACCAGCGTAACTTCAAGTTTTTTGATGCGCCGGTGGGTTTGATGTTCACCATCGACAAGGTCATGGGCCGAGGCAGTTTGCTGGACTACGGCATGTTCCTGCAAAACGTCATGCTGGCTGCGCGTGCCCGTGGCCTGCACACCTGCCCACAAGCGGCCTGGAATAATTTTGCCAACATCATCCTGCCTTTTGTCGGTGCGCAGGAGCAGGAGATGCTGGTGTGTGGCATGGCGCTGGGCTATGCCGATGCCTCGGCGCTGGTCAACACCTTCGAAACCGAGCGCGAACCGGCGATTGCCTTCACCCATTGGGTGGAATAAGCGCTTCGCGGTAAGGAATTCATGCCCGGTTTGGAGAGTCTGGCGATTCAGTTGCTCAATGGGCTGAGTCATGCCACTACTTTGTTTTTGATGGCCGCAGGGCTGACGCTGATTTTTGGCGTCACCCGCGTGGTCAATTTTGCACACGGCAGTTTCTTCATGCTGGGCGCGCTGGTGGCTGCGCACAGCGTGACACGCTGGTTTGACGCGTTCGAGCCCTCTGCCACGCTTTATTTGTTGGCCATGCTGGCAGGCGCTGTAGTGGCCGCAGCTGCAGGTGCGCTGATGGAGCTTTTGATCTTGCGGCGCATGCGGGGCGTGCCGCACCTCTATCCCTTGCTGGCGACGTTTGGACTGACCTTGTTCATGCATGATGCCATGCAAGCTGTGTTCGGGGTGGACGAAGTGTTTGCGCCGCGCTTTCCGGGGCTGGAAGGCTCTGTGAAACTCGGGCAGGCGTATTTCCCGACCTGGCAACTGGTGACCATGACACTGGGCCCACTGGTCTGGTTGGGATTGCATGCTTTGCTGAGTCATACCCGCTGGGGACAAAGGGTGCGTGCGGCCACGCAAGATGCGGCCATGCTCTCGGCATTAGGCATCAAGCCTGCGCCCTTGATGCTGGGGGTGGTGGTTCTGGGGTGTGCATTGGCCGGACTGGCAGGGGCTTTGCAGCTGCCCCGTGAACCGGCCAATTTGCAGATGGACATGCAAATGGTGGTCGAGACTTTTGTGGTGGTGGTCACGGGCGGGCTGGGCAGTATTGGTGGTGCTTATGCGGCTGCGGTTCTGATTGGTCTGATCCATGCATTAGGGGTGACGTTTTTCCCGCAATCGACTTTGGTGTTGGTGTTCATGACCATGGCGGTGGTGCTGATCTGGCGTCCCCAAGGTTTGGCCAATGCGCGCATGACCGAAGATCCCGCAGAGGCTGCTCAGGTTTTTGAACTGCGCCCAGCTGGTCCTTGGGGGCTGGCAGTGTGGCTCGGCGGCGCTTGTGTGTTGTCCGTGTGGACTTGGTGGCAGGGCGGTGATTACGGCCGTACTCTTTTTGAAGATGTGTTGGTGTTGATGCTGTTTGGCTGGAGTCTTCAGATCATGATGGCGCTCGGAGGTTTGGTCAGCTTTGGTCACGCAGCTTTCTACGCTTTAGGCGCTTACGCTGCGGCATTGGCTAATCTGCATTGGGGGTGGAGCTGGATGTTCGCCTGGCCTTTGGGTGCCTGGGTTGCAGCCAGTGCAGCGCTGGTGTTTGGCGTACTGCTGCGGCGCAGTACGGGGGTGTATTGGGCGATGCTGTCGCTGGCCTTGGCGCAATCGGTGTGGGCGCTGGCATCGCAATGGAGTCAATGGACCGGTGGGGATAACGGCTTGATTGGCCTGCAACTCGTCAAGCCCGAACAACACTTGATGGCTGATGTGGCCTTGCTGCTTCTGGCGCTGGCCAGCGTCTGGGCCATGCGTCGATGGGTGCGTTCCAGCATGGGCGCCGCTTTGCAAGCGCTTCGTGATGCGCCGTTGCGTGCGCAAGCCAGTGGGCTGCGCTCCCAAAGCTTGCGTTACCAGGTGTTTGTACTCAGTGCTGCCATGGCGGGCTTGGCTGGGGCCATGTTTGCCAGTTTCAAGGGTGCGGTGTTTCCAGCGGTGGCTTCGGTGGCGACTTCGGTCGATGCCTTGCTGGTCATTTTGCTGGGGGGTGTGCACCAGTGGGCGGGATCTTGGCTCGGCAGTGCTTTGCTCACTTTGGGGTCGGCTGAACTGTCTCAGGTGCTTAATTATTGGCGTGGTCTGTTAGGGGCCTTGATTGTGCTGGTGATGATGCTGACGCCGCAAGGTTTAATGGGTTTGCTGGCGCAAGGTCGGACTCGGAGGGCGAATGGCTGAACACATGCCTGGATTGCAGGTTCAGAGCTTGACGCACCACTATGGCGGGGTGCGTGCGCTCGACGGTGTGAGCTTTGAAGTGGCACCGGGTCAATGTGTGGCTTTGATCGGACCCAATGGTGCTGGAAAATCCACCTGTTTTGCAGCTTTGGCCGGACAGCACACGGTGCATCAGGGACGGGTTCAGTGGCAGGGAGAAGCCCTGTTGCGCCTTGCACCGCATGAGCGATTGCAGCGAGGGGTGGCGCGTACGTTTCAGGTGGCGCAGTTGTTTGAAGCTTTGACGGTATTGCAAAGTTTGCAGCTGTGCTTACAGGCGCCCCGGACGCTACGTTGGTCAGACAGTCTGGATGCTTTGCACGCGCAGTCTGCCCTGGCCTTGTTGCACCGGGTAGGTTTGGCGTCTGCTGCAGATCAGACGGTCCAGAGCCTGGCCTATGGTGCAAAAAAACGCCTGGAGTTGGCCATGGCCTTGGCAGGTTTGCAGGCTGTGGGGCAGTTACAGCAAGGCTTGCTGTTGCTTGATGAGCCAGCGGCCGGCTTGGGCCCACAGGAGCGCAGCGAGATGATGGCGCTGGTGCGAGACTGCTCAGCGCAAGGCCTGGCAGTGCTCTACACCGAACACAATATGGATGCCGTGTTTGGTGTCGCCGATAGGGTCATTGTGCTCATGCGTGGTCGCCTGGTGTGCGATGGCCTGCCGCACGAGGTGGCGGCCCACCCTGTGGTGCGTGCTTCTTACCTCGGTGACGACCTGGTTGCCCAAACCCTTGCTCAAGGTGGCGTACATGCTTGACGTTCAGCACTGGAGTGTTTGGCACGGTCATGCCCAGGCCTTGTGGGATGTGAACCTGCAGGTGCAAACCGGACAATTGGTGGTCTTGCAAGGGCTCAATGGTGCAGGTAAATCCACCTTGATCCAAAGTCTGATGGGTTTGCTGCCGCGCACACAAGGCCAGCTGTTTTGGCGCGGCCGCGCGTTGACTGCGTTGCCTGCGCATGCCCGTGCGGCAGCTGGCCTGGGCTATGTGGCTGAAGACCGGCGCTTGTTCACTGCACTGACGGTACGCGAAAACCTGTGGGTGGCTGTGACACCCGACAAGCGCAAACAAGCCCACCAACGGTTTCAGGACGTGATGCAATGGTTTCCGGTGCTCGGTGAGATGATGGATCGCAGCGCCGCGCAGATGAGCGGCGGTGAGCAACAGATGCTGGCACTTGCACGCACCTGGATGACTTCTCCTGACTTGTTGCTGCTTGACGAACCTTGCGAAGGCATTGCTCCGGTGTTGGTTCAAGGCATGCGTGATGCACTGCTGACCTTGCGTGCGCGAGGGGTGACACTGCTGGTGGCTGAACAAAACCAGGTACTCAGCCCTCATGCAGACCAGTGCCTGCGCCTGCGCGCCGGGCTGCTGGAGGTCGCGTAGCCATCCGTTAAACTGACTGCCTGACCCCTTGTCCCATCCTTATCCATGATCATCACCAGCCTGCTGGACACCGACCTCTACAAGTTCACCATGATGCAGGTGGTGCTGCATCAGTTCCCGAGCGCACAGGTCGAGTACCGCTTCAAGTGCCGTAACCCAGGCGTGCAGCTGGCCCCCTTTGTGGATGAAATTCGCAGCGAGATTCGCTCCTTGTGCAGCCTGTCCTTCAAGGATTCGGAGTTGCGCTACCTGTCTTCGCTGCGCTTCATCAAGAGTGACTTTGTCGACTTTCTGGGCCTGTTCAGACTCAATGAAAAGTACATCACCATCACGCCGTTACCCACTGGCGAGATTGACATCACCATTTCTGGGCCGTGGCTGCACACTATTTTGTTTGAAATTCCGGTGCTGGCCATCGTCAACGAGGTGTACTTCCGCAACACCCAACGCGTGCCCAATCTGATCCAGGGGCGTCAACGCCTGGATGAAAAAATTGCGCAATTGCAGGCGGCCGATCTGCAAGCGCTCAAGATCGCTGATTACGGCACCCGACGCCGCTTTTCGCGTGCCTGGCACGAAGAGGTGTTGCGTGTCTTGTCCGACCGCTTGGGCACCGGTCCTACAGGACAATTTGCGGGCACCAGCAATGTGTACTTCGCGCAGCTCCTGGGCCTGACACCCTTGGGAACCATGGCGCACGAATACCTGCAGGCGTGTCAGGCGCTAGGCCCACGCCTGCGTGACAGCCAGGTCTTTGCCTTCGAATCCTGGGCGCGCGAATACCGGGGTGACTTGGGTATTGCGCTGAGTGATGTGTACGGATTCAAAGCTTTCTTGCGCGATTTTGATATGTATTTTTGCAAGCTGTTCGACGGCGCACGTCACGACAGTGGAGACCCCTTTGCCTGGGGTGAGGGCATGATTGATCACTACAAACGCAACCGCGTAGATCCCCGCACCAAGACCCTGATCTGGAGTGATGGGCTGACCGTTCCGCGCACCATTGAGCTGTTCAAACAGTTTCACGGGCGTTGCCAACTGGCCTTTGGCGTTGGCACGAACCTGACCAATGATCTGGGCTACGATCCACTGCAAATTGTCATCAAAATGACCCGCTGCAACGGGCAGCCGGTTGCCAAACTTTCCGATACGCCTGGTAAAGGCATGTGCGAGGACGAAAAATACCTGGCCTATCTGCGGCAGGTGTTTGAACTGGACTCAAATGACTGACCGTGCATAGCCATTAAGATTGCGCTGTTGCGCATACTGAAAACACTGGAGGAGTACCACATGCAAAATCTGCTGCCACGACGACGAGCCTGGCCTTGGACGCTGGGCGCCATCATGCTCGGCTTGCTGCCCGGACTGGCACATGCCAGCGAGTTTGATGGGGCACAACTGTCGGTGTTATGGGGCGTGCCATTTGCCGGCATTTTGTTGTCCATTGCACTGATGCCCTTGTTGGCACCGCATTTCTGGCACCACCACTTTGGCAAAGTTGCTGCAGCCTGGGCCTTGGCGTTTTTAGTGCCCTTTGCCGCTGTGTTCGGTGCGGGCGAGGCGGTGTCGAACTTTGTGCACGCACTGGTTGCTGAGTACATCCCCTTTATCGTGCTGCTGACAGCACTGTTTACTGTTTCGGGTGGCATTTATATTCGCGGCAACCTGCACGGAGCTCCGTTGCTCAATGTCAGTATTTTGGGTATCGGCGCTGTGCTGGCCAGTTTCATGGGGACCACGGGTGCCTCCATGCTGCTGATTCGTCCACTGATTCGCGCAAACGATAACCGCAAGCACGTGGCTCACGTGGTGATTTTCTTCATCTTTATTGTTTCGAACGCGGGTGGCTCCCTCACGCCACTGGGCGATCCGCCGTTGTTCCTGGGCTTTTTGAAGGGCGTTGACTTTTTCTGGACGGTGAGTCACATCTTCCCGGAAACCTTGTTCCTGGTGGGATCCTTACTGGCCATTTTTTATGCGCTGGACTGGTGGTTCTACCACCACAAGGAAGAGGTCCTGCCACGTGACCCCACGCCGGACACGCCACGTATTGGCTTCGATGGCAGTTTCAATTTCGTGCTCTTGTTGGCAGTTGTGTGCTTGGTGCTCGTGAGTGGATTCTGGAAATCAGACATTCACTTCGAGATCGCAGGCGCGCATGTGGGCTTGCCAGGTTTGCTGCGTGATGTTGGCTTGATTGTGGTGACTCTTCTGTCGCTCAAACTCACGCCAGCAGCTGTGCATGACAGCAATCAGTTCTCTTGGGGACCGATGCAAGAAGTTGCCAAGCTGTTTGCCGGTATTTTTCTGACCATCATCCCTGTGATTGCGATGCTCAAGGCGGGTGTCAACGGTCCCTTTGGGGCGGTGGTGTCGGCCGTGACCAACGCTGATGGTTCCCCCAACAACATGATGTATTTCTGGATCACGGGCACGCTGAGCTCCTTTCTGGACAATGCGCCTACCTACCTGGTGTTCTTCAATACCGCAGGGGGTGATGCACAAGTGCTCATGACTGCAGGCGCCAGCACCCTAGCTGCCATTTCTGCAGGTGCGGTGTTTATGGGTGCTAACAGCTATATCGGTAATGCTCCCAACCTGATGGTCAAAGCTATTGCCGAAGACCGTGGTGTGAAGATGCCCAGCTTCTTCGGTTACCTGCTGTGGTCCGGTGCGGTGCTGGTTCCGCTGTTCATCATCATGACCTTCATCTGGTTCCGTTGATGTATTTCGTAGCCCCTTTGCTGGCCAGTTGCTCATGATGGATTGGGCTCTTTGGGGGCTACTGGCGCTGCTTGTGCTGTTGGTTATTGGGGTGTCGCTTTTTTTGCGTCGCCCCGAGCGTACCGATTTGTCACCGGTGCTGGGTCAGCTGCAAAACCTGCAATCTCAGTTGCATGCTCAAAGCGAGCGACTGGAACGTGAGTTGCGTGCCGAAGTGGCGCAAGCAAGTGTGAGTGCACGGCAAGAACAGATGCAAACTCTTAGCTTGTTCCAGCAAAGCCTGCTGCAACAGGGCGCCGAAACAACGCGGACCCAAAACCAGCAAATTGATGCTTTGGCCCAGCAAGTGGCGTTGCTGCAAAAGAACCTGATGGACAGCCTGGTGCAGCAAGTGCAGGGCTTGACCGAGGCCAATGCCCGTCGCTTGGGCGAGATGCGGACCACCATGGAAACGCAGTTGGGTCAATTGCAGCAGAGCAACAGTGCCAAGCTCGACGAAATGCGTCTCACAGTTGACGAAAAACTCCAGGCTACTTTGCAAGCGCGCTTAGGTGAGAGCTTCAAGCAAGTTGCCGAACGGTTGGAGCAAGTGCATAAGGGCTTGGGCGAAATGCACAGCTTGGCCCAAGGTGTGGGTGATCTCAAACACTTGCTGTCCAACGTCAAGACCCGAGGCATGTTTGGTGAGGCACAGTTGCAAGCTTTGTTGGAGCAGGTGTTAGCCCCCGAACAATACGCAGAACAGATCGCTACCAAACCGGGCGATAAAAACCGTGTGGATTTTGCCATTCGCCTGCCAGGTCGTGCGGATGACGGCTCTCCAGTGTGGCTGCCGATCGATGCCAAGTTTCCTAACGAAGACTATGAGCGCTTGCTCGACGCACAGTCACGAGCCGATGCGTTGCAGGTCGAAGTCTCGGCCAAGGCGCTGGAAAATCGCATTCGACTGGAAGCCAAATCCATGGCCGAAAAATACCTGGCGCCCCCGCACACCACAGACTTCGCCATTTTGTTTCTGCCCACTGAAGGTTTGTATGCCGAAGTCTTGCGTCGTCCAGGCTTGATGGAGGCCTTGCAGCGCGATCACCGTGTCACGCTCGCCGGGCCCACGACATTGCTGGCCATGCTCAATTCACTGCAAATGGGTTTTCGGACTCTGGCACTGGAGAAACGCTCCAGCGAAGTCTGGCAGGTTCTGGGGGCGGTCAAAACCGAGTTTGGCAAGTTTGGCGATGTGCTGGCCAAGGTGCGTAACCAGACCCAAACCGTCCTCAATACGCTGGACCAGGCGCAGACCCGTAGCAATGTGATGAACCGTGCTCTGCGGCAGGTGGACGCCCTGCCTGACGAACAGGTGCAACGACTCTTGCCAGGGCAAGAAGACGGCTCGGACTGAGCCAGCTGGGGGCGGTCAGCCCTGATTGGCGCACCAACTTTCGCTGGCTCGAGGCAGACTGTAGAAGTCGCAGATGTTTTGCCATGCATCTTCTGGCGTGTCGACGTAGCTCAGGATTTCGAGGTCTTCGGGGTTGATGGTGCCTTCTTCCACGAGCATGTCCAGGTTGATCAGGCGTTTCCAGTAATCGCTGCCATACAGCAAGATCGGAACAGGTTTGGCTTTTCGCGTCTGAACAAGGGTCAGCACCTCAAACAGTTCATCGAGCGTACCAAAGCCGCCAGGAAAAGCCACAAGTGCTTTGGCGCGCATCATGAAGTGCATTTTGCGCATGGCGAAGTAATGGAACTTGAAGCTCAAACCCGGCGTGACATAAGGGTTGGGTTGTTGTTCGTGCGGTAGCACGATGTTCAGAGCTACTGACGGGGCTCCTGCTTCAAAGGCGCCCCGGTTGGCGGCCTCCATGATGCCGGGGCCGCCGCCCGTGCAAATGTAGAGCTTGTCGGCCTCGGGGGAGTGGGCACTGTTATGCGCTACCAGTTTGGCAAATTGCCGAGCTTGCTCGTAATAGCGGGCATTTTGGAGCGCCGTTCGCGCGGCTTGAAGCGCATGTTTGTCGCCATGATCTTGTGCGGCCAGCCACTGGGCGTGTGCACGCTCGTGATCGATAAAACGAGCGCTGCCATAAACCACCACGGTGTGTTCGATTCCGAATTTCGACTGCTCCAGGTCAGGCTTGAGCATTTCAAGTTGCATTCGGATACCACGCGTTTCGCGGCGCAGCAAAAACTCAGGGTCTGCGAAAGCCAGTCGATAAGACTCGGGCTGCATGAAGTCTTTGTGGCCTTGCGCTTGAAGCTCGGCCCAGGCATGGGGGAGGGCAAGGTCCTTGATGCTGTGTGTGGTTTTCATATGTACATTGTGCGTCAAAGGCAATAAAAAAGGCCCTGAAAGGGCCTTTTTTGCGGGGGTGTGAAATGATCATACGCGCTTGCGGTATTCGCCAGTGCGGGTGTCGATTTCGATCTTGTCGCCCTGGTTCACGAACAGGGGCACGGGCACTTCGAAGCCGGTGGCGATCTTGGCGGGCTTGAGCACCTTGCCGGAGGTGTCGCCCTTGACGGCGGGTTCGGTCCAGGTGATCTCGCGCACCACGCTGGTGGGCAGTTCCACAGAGATGGCCTTGCCGTCGTAGAACACCACTTCGACTTCCATGCCGTCTTCGAGGTAGTTCAGGGCGTCGCCCATGTTTTCGGCTTCGACTTCGTACTGGTTGTATTCGGTGTCCATGCAGACATACATCGGGTCAGCGAAGTAGGAGTAGGTGCACTCTTTTTTGTCCAGAATGATCTGGTCCATCTTGTCGTCGGCCTTGAACACGACTTCGGTGCCGAAGTTGGCGATCAGGCTTTTGAGCTTCATGCGCACGGTGGACGAACCGCGACCGCCGCGTTGGTATTCGGTGCGCAGGATGACCATAGGGTCCTTGCCGTGCATGATCACGTTGCCGGCGCGGAGTTCTTGAGCTGTTTTCATAGGTGCTTCCGTGGGGGAAAGGAAAAGGTAGCACCTGTGACAGGTGCGAAACCCATCATTTTAGCCTTTTTCGCCAGTCAGACGGCGCAATTGGCTGCACAGGTCTTCCTGCTCCATCACACGTTGACGAGCGCGGCGGGTGCAATCGGCCCACTGAGCAAGGTTTTCCGGTGTGAGCGGCGGCAGGTCTCCTGTTTCCAGGCCGTTCCAGATACGGTGAAACTGTCGCAGGCTAGCGGGGGCCTGCAACCAATCCAGAAAGGCTTCAAGCTTGGCGTGGTGGGCGTTGTCGTCCTGGGGGTAGATGTGCCAGACAAAAGCCTGACCAGCCCAGAGGGCGCGCACCAAGGAGTCTTCGCCGCGCACAAAGTTCAGGTCACAAGCCCACAGCATCTGATCAAAGCCAGTTTGATCGGTGTGGGGCAAGGCACTCCAGCTTGGGCGCGTTTGTGCCTGAGGCCAGCTAGACAGGGCTTGTTGAACTGCAGCCAATGGTCGACCAGGGGTGACGAGCACGTGGTGTCTCGTGTCTGCGAGTTGCATGAGCAAGCTGGGCAGCGCTGCGGGTTCGTAGCAAAACAAGCTGAGCAGCAGCGCGTTGGGCTCTGAATTTGGTGCGTGTGCATGCCGCCAGGCACGGCGGTCAAAGCTTTGTTGCTGCTGGAGCAGGTCGACTTCGCGTAAAAGACCCCCTGTGTCCGGGGTGAAACCAGGGTAGAAAAAGCGCTTGCTCCAGCCTTTAGCAGGACCACTCATGACGGGCGAGGGCAAGCGGTGCATACGACCCACCCAGTCTTCGGCACTAAGGTATTCGAGGTTGACCCACGCAGCTTGCGCAGCGCGGGTGGCTGCACCGTGGGCGACAAAGGCTTGTGGAATTTCGCAGCCAAAGGCTTCAATCCAGACATCGGATGGGGGCAGGGTGGCCAACACTTGCGGCTCTGAGGCTTGTGACCAGGCGCGAAGTTCAATGCCTGGTTCGAGGCCTTGAGCGGCGGCGGGGGCCATCCAGGTCAGGGCCGAGGCATCGTCCACCCACAGACGAACACGTTGACCTGCATCGCGCAGCTGGCGCGTCAGGCGCCAGCAAACGCCCAGGTCGCCATGGTTGTCGATGACGGTGCAGAAAATGTCCCAGAGTTGGCCGTGTTGCATGGGTCAATTGTCACCGGTGTTGACACTGGTGTTTTCAAAGACAATACGCACCATGACCAGTCCTCACGATGAAGCTCTGCTCGCGCAAGTCGCCGCGCTGCCCGCCTTGCCTGGCGTGTACCGCTACTTTGACGCACAGGACCAGCTGCTCTACGTGGGCAAGGCGCTCAATCTCAAGCGCCGGGTGTCGAGCTATTTCCAGAAGGACCACGGCGGCACGCGTATTGGCCACATGGTCAGCAAGATCGCGCGCATGGAGACCACGGTGGTGCGCTCCGAGGCCGAGGCGCTGCTGCTGGAAAACAACCTCATCAAGACCCAGCACCCGCGTTTCAACATCCTGTTTCGGGACGACAAGAGTTACCCCTACCTCAAACTCACAGGCAACGGTCGAGTGGCGCTGCCTGCCGCGGTGACAGCGCCCGAGGCGCGGCATTATCCGCGGGTGGCGTATTACCGAGGAGGCGTGGAGAAGAAACACCGCTACTTTGGGCCGTTTCCCAGCGCCTGGGCGGTCAAGGAATCGATCCAGCTCATCCAGAAAGTGTTTCGCCTGCGCACCTGCGAGGACACGGTCTTTGCCAACCGCACCAGGCCTTGCCTGCTCTTTCAGATCAAGCGTTGCTCGGGCCCCTGCGTGAACCTGATCAGCCCCGAGGCCTACCAGGCCGATGTGCAGCACGCCGAGCAGTTCCTGCGCGGCGAGACCCAGGAACTGATGCGCGAGATGGAAGCGCGGATGATGGATCACGCCGACAAGCTCGAATTCGAGCAGGCGGCCGAGGTGCGCAACCAGCTGGCGGCTTTGTCCAAAGTGCTTCACCAGCAGGCGGTGGACACGGTGACCGACACCGATGCCGACATCCTGGCGGTGCGGGTGCAGGGCGGGCGCGCCTGTGTGAACCTGGCTATGGTGCGCGGCGGGCGGCATCTTGGGGACCGGCCTTACTTTCCGACCCATGTGGACGACGCCCAGGCTTTGCAAGGACTGGAAGAAGGTGAGGTGGCACGTCCGGTCGAGGTGCAGGTGCTCGAAGCCTTTCTGGCCCAGCACTACATCGGTGTGCCGGTGCCGCCGGTGCTGGTGCTCAGCGCTCCGGTGGACAAAGCGCTGATTGCCGCCTTGACCGAACAGACCGGGGTGAAGATCAGCGCGGTGCACCAGCCGCGCGAGCACCGCCGCGCCTGGCTGGAGATGGCTGAGAAAAACGCCGAGCTGCAGCTGGCCCGGCTGCTGGCCGAAGAAGGCTCGCAGCAGGCCCGCACCCGCGCTCTGGCCGAGGCGCTGGACCTGGCGCCCGACGATCTGGATCAGCTGCACATCGAGTGTTTTGACATTTCGCACACGGCGGGCGAGGCCACACAGGCGTCCTGCGTGGTGTTTCGCCAGCACAAGATGCAAAGCAGCGAATACCGCCGCTACAACATCGAGGGCATCACCGGCGGCGACGACTATGCGGCCATGCGCCAGGTGCTCACCCGCCGTTACGGCAAGCTAGCCGAGGCCCTGCGCACGGGCGACGGCAACGCCCGTCTGCCCGACCTGGTGCTGATCGACGGCGGCAAGGGCCAGGTGGCCATGGCCCGCGAGGTCTTCACCGACCTGGGGCTGGACCTCTCGCGCATCGTGGGTGTGGAAAAAGGCGAGGGCCGCAAAGTCGGTCTGGAGGAGCTGGTGTTTGCCGACGGTCGCGACAAGGTCTATCTGGGAAAGGATTCGGCGGCGCTCATGCTTGTGGCGCAAATCCGCGACGAGGCGCACCGCTTTGCCATCACCGGCATGCGGGCGCAGCGCGCCAAGGTGCGGGTGGGCGGCAGCAAGATCGAGGAGATCCCCGGTATCGGGCCGCGCAAGCGGGCGCGGTTGCTGCAGCGTTTTGGTGGCGTACGCGGGGTGGAGGCTGCCAGTGTAGAAGACCTGGCCCAGGTCGAGGGCATCTCGCAGGAATTGGCCGAGGCCATCTACCAAGCATTGCATTGAGTTTGGTGCACAATTGCCTCATGTTTTTCACCATTCCCACGATTCTGACCTGGACGCGCATTGTCGCTATTCCACTCATCATCGGGGTGTATTACCTGCCAGGCATGTCGGCGGCGACTCAGAACCTGATTGCCACAGTCATGTTTGTGCTGTTTGCCGTCACCGATTGGTTGGACGGCTTTCTGGCCCGCAAACTCAACCAGACTTCAGCTTTTGGCGCTTTTCTGGACCCGGTAGCCGACAAGTTTCTGGTCTGTGCATCGCTTTTGATTCTGGTGCACATGAACCGCGTGCACGTGCTAGTGGCCTTGATCATTATTGGACGCGAGATTGCCATTTCAAGCCTGCGTGAATGGATGGCGCAGATTGGCGCTAGCAAGAGTGTGGCGGTTCATATGGTGGGCAAGCTCAAGACCACCGTGCAAATGGTGGCGATTCCCTTTTTGCTCTATGACGGCATGCTGCCAGGTGGACTGGACTCGCGTTTGTGGGGTGAGGTGCTGATCTGGGCTGCGGCCATTTTGACGGTATGGTCGATGGTGTATTACATGCAAAAAGCCTTGCCTGAAATTCGCGCACGCGTCCAATGAGTGATTCCCAAAACACGGCGTGGATCAAATCCATGCCTGCTGTCTTCGTGCTGATTTGGAGCACCGGCTTTATCGTTGCGCGATATGGGATGCCGTATGCACCGCCATTCACTTTTCTGCTTTGGCGCTACTTCTTTTCCATTCTGTGCTTTTTGCCCTGGATCTTGCTGGCCCGTGTAGCTTGGCCAACAGATAGAAAGCAGTTCCTGCACCTGGCCGTGACCGGCATGCTCATGCATGCTGGTTATCTGGGCGGTGTGTGGGCGGCAGTGAAAGCGGGTATGGGTTCGGGGCTGTCATCGCTCATCGTCGGTATTCAGCCTGTGCTCACGGCCATTTGGCTGTCCACCATGACTCAAGGTGAGGGGCAACACCGCGTTTCAGGTCGTCAATGGCTGGGCTTGCTGCTGGGCTTTGCCGGACTGGTGATGGTGGTTTCTCGCAAATTTGTTCAGGGCACGCCACTTGACCACGTGACACCTGCCAACATGGGGTGGGCCCTGATGGCCTTGCTGGCGATCACCAGTGGCACGCTTTACCAAAAACGCTTTGTCAAACCCTGTGATGTGCGAACAGCCAATACCGTGCAACTGATGGCCGCCGCTGTGGTGACCTTGCCGCTTGCGCTACTGGAGCCTGAAGGCATGCAATGGAATGGCCAGCTCATGGGTGCCATGGCATGGTCTGTTCTGGGACTCACGCTAGGGGGGTCTTCATTGCTCTATATGCTGATCCAGCGAGGTGCAGCAGCAACGGTGGCCAGCCTGATGTACCTGGTGCCACCCACTACTGCGCTGATTGCATGGTTCCTGTTTGACGAGGCCATCACCGCCATGACCTTGTTGGGTACAGCCATCACCGCCGTGGGCGTAAGTTTGGTGGTTCGGCCAGCCACGCCGCGTTGAGGCGCTCATTCTCATATTTTCACAGGAGCATTTGATGGCCCGTCATCGTATTGCAGTCATTGCTGGCGACGGCATTGGCAAGGAAGTCATGCCCGAAGGCTTGCGCGCCCTGCAAGCTGCGGCCAGCAAGTTTGATATCGATTTGCAGTTTGATCACTTTGACTTTTCGAGCTGGGACTACTTCGAAAAGCACGACAAGATGCTGCCCGACAACTGGAAAGACCTGATCGGTGGGCACGACGCCATTTATTTTGGTGCGGTGGGCTGGCCGGACAAAATTGCCGACCATATCTCGCTATGGGGCTCGCTGCTGATGTTCCGCCGTGAGTTTGACCAATACATAAACCATCGCCCCGCGCGCTTGATTCCCGGCATCAATGCTCCGGTGGTGCG
>CAZPTM010000011.1:0-16535 GCA_964589665.1 uncultured Limnohabitans sp.
AGCTCAGTGCCCAGCTGCAGCAGGTCGGCATCCGCACCGCCCTTGACCTGGCCCGTATGGACCCGGCTGCTGTGCAGCGCCGCTGGTCCATCGTGCTGGCCAAGACCGTGCGCGAGCTCAATGGCACGCCCTGCCTTTCGCTTGACGACATTCCCCCTGACAAGCAGCAGGTTGCGTGCACCCGGTCGTTTGGCCGCCCGGTGACCGAGCTGGATGACCTGCTCGAAGCCATCAGCGAGTTCACCGCTCGCGCCGCGCACAAGCTGCGTAAACAAAATAGCCAGGCCGGCCAGTTGATGGCTTTTATTCGCACCAGCCCGTTCAGGAAGAACGACCGGCAGTACAGCGCCTACCGCACCATCCCCCTGCCCGCCCCCAGCAGCGACACCGGCCACCTGACCGAACTGGCCTGCGCCATCGTGCGGCACCTGTATAAGCCCGGCCACAACTACGCCAAAGCGGGGGTCATGCTGATGGACCTGCAAAGCGACACCACCGAACAACTCAGCCTGGGCCTGGACAGCCACGAGCCCGAGACCCGCACTCGCCTGATGAACGCGCTGGACAACATCAACAGCAAATGGGGCCGAGGCACGCTGCACCTGGCCAGCACGGGCACAGCCGGCAAGGCCAAAGCCTGGGCCATGAAGCAAGAGCGCAGGACGCCGGGCTACACCACCGATTGGGCGCAGGTGCTGCGGGCCCGGTAAGTTGCGCGCAATGGCCGATAGGCCAATGGCGCGGTTACAGCAGCCTGAACGCCAGGCCAGCGACCACGGTGGCGGGAATGGCCGCCAGCAGCAGCTTGCCAGCGTTGACCACGCCTTCGTGGAAGTTGCCTTTGAGGATAGCCACGCCTGCGGGGTTGGGCGCATTGGCAATGACGGTCAGGCCGCCGCCCGTGACGGCGCCGGCCACGATGGCGACTTTGAACTCGTCGCTCAGGCCCGAGACCAGCGAGGCCAGGTAGGTCAAGGCCGCGTTGTCGGTGAAGGCTGTCAAGGCGGTAGCGCCGTAGAACACGGCATCTGCGCTCAGGGCGAGCAGCGCGGGCTGCAACCACCAGGCTTGCTGGCCACCGAGCACCACCAGCCCGGCCAGGAAGAAGGCGACCAGCAAGGCTTCGCGCAGGATGAGTCGGTCCTGGTGCGCCTGGTAGGCGCTGGCGAAACCGATAAAGAACAGCAGTAGCCCCATGAACACCACCGGGTGGTGCGCAAACACGACCACGCCTAGCAAAAACGCCAGGTGCACCAGCACCATGACTGGTGGCACGGTGAGCTTGGGGGCCGTTGGCTCGCCCAGCGCTTTGAGCTCTTTGCGCATGAGCCAGGTGACGGCGATGGCATTGATGAAGACGGCAATGGCCGCTTTCCAGCCAAAGGTGCTGAGCATGAAGCCCAGGTCCCACTGCCAGGTGGCGGCGACCATGAGGACCGGGGGGGCGGCGAAGTGTGTCAGGGTGCCGCCAATGGAGATGTTGACGAACAAGGTGCCCAGCGTGGCGTACTTGAGGCGTTCGCTGACGGATTTGGAGAACACCGAATCGCGCAGCATGAGTGCGGCCAGTGTCATGGCGGCGGGCTCGGTGATGAGCGAGCCCAGCAGCGGCACCACCGAGAGCAGCAAAAAGTAATTCAGTACCGAGGTGGAGATGGGCAGCAGCGCCGCCAGCCTGTACACCAGCAGACCGCTGGCTTGCAGGATGGGCCGGGTGCCGGCCACCACCATGATGGCAAACACAAACAAGGGCTCGGTGAAGTTGCGGGTTTCGAGGTATTGCAGTGTGGATGTTTTACCAAGCATGCCGAACATGACCAGCGCCAGCAGCAAGGCCCAGAAGCCAAAGACAACTTCGACTTCGCCTAACAAATGCCAGATACCTGCGTGCCGAGGTTGGGTGTGGGCCAGGTGCTCGAAGTACTTGGTGCTGAAGGTGTGGATGACCGCCAGCGCAAAGAAGGCTGCGGCGATCCAGGGAAAGATGTCGGTAGCGGTCATGGGGGCAGCTTATCACCGGGCAGCTGGGCGCGCAGTGGCGAAAAAAAAGCCTGCAGAGACTGCAGGCTTTTGGAGCTGAGCCAATAAGCCACCCTGTAGAGGGCAGCTTGAAGGCTAAGCGATTAGCGCACGACGGCGATTTCGCTACGCTTGCCACCTTTGTAGGTGTACATGGTCAGGGCGCCGTTCTTGATGTCGCCCTTTTCGTCGAAGGCGATGGTGCCAGTGACGCCTTTGTAGCTGCTGGTTTTGGCCAGCTCAGCCAGGTACTTGGAGGGGTTGGAAGAACCGGCACGCACCATGGCATCGACCATCACGTTGACGGCGTCATACACGTAGGGAGCGTAGATCTGCACTTCGTAGCCAAAACGCTTCTTGAAGCGGGCCTTGAAGTCGTCCATGCCTTTTTTCTGGGTGCCTTCCACGCCACCGGCTTCCGCGCAGTAGACCTGGTTGTCAGCCATGGAGTCGCCAGCGAGCTTGGCCAGGTCGGCGGTACAGATGCCGTCGCCACCCATGAATTTGGCGTTGATGCCCAGGGCCTTCATCTGACGCAGCATGGGGCCAGCAACAGCGTCCATGCCACCGAAGAACACGACGTCAGGCTTCTTGGCCTTCAGGGTGGTCAGGATGGCCATGAAGTCGGAGGCTTTGTCGGTGGTGAATTCGTGGCCGACCAGGTTGCCGCCAGCTGCCTTGACAGCTTTTTCGAATTCTTCGGCCACGCCTTGACCGTAGGCTGTACGGTCGTCAATCACGGCGATGGATTTGCCCTTGAGGGTGCTCACAGCGTAACGGCCCAGGGTGCCGCCCAGATGCACGTCGTCAGCCACCACGCGGAAGGCGGTTTTGTAGCCGTTGCGGGTGTACTTGGGGTTGGTGGCAGAGGGGGAAACCTGAGGAATGCCTGCGTCAGAGTAAATCTTGGAAGCAGGAATGGTGGTGCCGGAGTTCAGGTGACCGATCACGCCGTTGACTTTGGAGTCCACCAGCTTTTGAGCAGCGGCAGTGCCCTGCTTGGGATCGGCTGCATCGTCTTCTGCCAGCAATTCGAACTTGACAGCTTTGCCGCCAATTTTGACGCCTTTGGCGTTGAGCTCTTCGATGGCCAGACGGGCACCGCTTTCGTTGTCTTTACCCAGGTGGGCGATGGCGCCGCTGACGGGGCCAACGTGACCAATTTTGACCACTTCCTGGGCGATAGCGCCAGCGGAAATCAGGGTCAGGGCTGCCAGGGCAGAAACTTTGAATTTCATCTTCATAAACACTCCGAAGAAAGGACTTGCTTCAATTAAGCAAGCCGAAACGATACACGATTCGTGCCAGTATTTTCCTAGGGGAAAAACCTAAATCGCACGCTCGTGCGAAATATCAATGAAGGGCTCCAGATCGTTGTATTTTTCAGCACGATCGACCCAGGCGGTGCGCAGCGCACTGCGCACTGTTTGCGTGACCATTTGCTCCACTTGGGGGCGCAACTGCTCCATCAGGTGCATGGCCATTTCGTCGAGTTGTGCTTTTTCGGCCAAGCGCCCATGGAGCACGGCCTTCAGGGCTTGAGGCACTTGCTCGGAGGGCAAGGCATCGGTCAAGGTGGGGATAACGTGCAAAGGTGGCACCGGGCTGTCGGTGGGTGCGGTTGAGCTCATGTGTTTTGTTTTTTCTGGAAGTCATGCTGGACCAAGGTGTGGCCTTGGGCCTGGTAGTTGCGCCAGCGGTTACGTGCCATCTGGCGGTGCGCCGGGTCTGAGTCCACGATTTCGATGAGCCGGGCAAAGCTTTCAAAGTTTTGCGGAACATCTTCACCCAGGTTGACCAGCACGCTTCGTCCTTGCATGGCATCGGTCCCCTGCCCCATCAGGATGGCTGACTGGGCCTGAGCGGTTGCGTCCGCCTGATCAGTACAGTGGCTGATGAAGTCCAATGGCCCCACCGTCCACAGCTGTTCGCTTAAACGCTGCAGCAAGCCTGACTCACCCACGACCGCACAGCGCAGCCCCATGCTGTGGGCCTTGCGCAGCAAACGTGCGGTGTAGTGCAACCGGTCGGGCACGTTGAAGTGGAACTCGACGGAAACGCTCATGCGCGTGCGCGGCTGCTGCGTTTGCGTGGAGCGGGCAAGTCGGGCAGCTGCTCTTGCAGCAGGTAGTGCACCAACAGACCAACAGGTCGGCCCGTGGCGCCTTTGGCTGCGCCAGAGCGCCAGGCGGTGCCTGCGATATCGAGGTGTGCCCAAGCGTATTCGCGGCCAAAGCGCTGCAGGAATTTGGCCGCTGTGATGGAGCCACCAGGACGTCCGGCCACATTGGCCACATCGGCAAACTTGGTTTTCAGGCCTTCGGCGTAGGCTTCGTCCAGCGGCATGCGCCAGCAAAGGTCGCCACAGGACTCGCCTGCATCGAGCAGGGCTTGGCCCAAGGGTTCGTCGTTGGCGTAGAGGCCGGAGCGGACATGCCCCAAAGCGATCACGCAAGCGCCGGTCAACGTGGCAATATCCACCACGGCGCGGGGCTTGAAGCGTTCGGCATAGGTCATGGCATCGCACAGCACCAAGCGCCCTTCGGCGTCGGTGTTGAGAATTTCAATGGTCTGGCCGCTCATGCTGGTGACGACATCGCCAGGCTTGGTGGCCTGGCCATCGGGCATGTTCTCGGTGGCGGGAATCAGGCCCACTACGTTGATGCGGGGCTGCAGTTTGGCCAGGGCTTCGAATGTTCCGAGCACGCTGGCCGCGCCACCCATGTCGTACTTCATCTCGTCCATTTCGGCGCCGGGCTTGAGGGAAATGCCGCCGGTGTCGAAGGTGATGCCTTTGCCAATGAGCACCACAGGCGCTTGCTTGGCGGGGCCGCCGTTGTAGCGCAGCACGATAAAGCGCAGGGGCTCAACCGAGCCTTTGGCCACCGAGAGGAATGCGCCCATTTTGAGCTTGGCGACCTCTTTGGGGCCCAGGACTTCGCATTGGATGTTTTTGTTTTTGGCCAGTTTTTGGGCAACGCCAGCGAGCATGGTGGGGGTTGCATAGTTGCTGGGACGGTTGGCCCATTCTTTGGCCAATTCAATACCTGCAATACAGGCTTGCGCACGCGCAACCGACTCTTTGAGTGCGGCACCTGCGCCTTGCATGCTCAGGCTGATGCTTTGCAGGCTGCGCGTCTTGGGGGTGCTCAGTGTTGTGGTGTAAACGTAGCTTTGCTCTGCCAGCATGGTGGCCACACTGTAGAGCGATGCATCGTCCCAGCCGTCTACGGCATGCCAAACGATGCGCTGGACTTTGGCCTCGCGCAATGCGCTCCAGACGCCCGACACGGCAGGTGACAGGTCAGATCGGTGCAACGTCATGGCGCTGCACACGACCACGCGACGCGCCTTGATGCCCGGCACGCCATACAGCTGCAGCACTTTGCCGGGTTTGACTTCGAAGTCACCTTTGCGGATGGCTTCTTGTACAAGCGAGCTCAAAGCGTCTTTGCCAGGCTTGAATTCGAGGCCGTACATCACCACCAGAGCATCAACGTTTTCCGAAAAACATTTGTCGAGTGAGCGATCAATGAGTTGGACGTTCATAATTGCGTTTTTCCTTTGTCGTCAATGTTATTCCATTCCGCCATCCGCAAGGACTTATCACGTAATTTTGGGGCCACTGTGGTGGTGCTGATCACGATCGTCATGACGATCGTGCTGATCCGCACCCTCGGTCAGGCCAGCCGTGGTACGGTCAACCCTTCGGAGGTCATGTTGATGATGGGCCTGAGCGTGCTCAGCCAGCTCACCACCATTTTGTCGCTGAGCTTGTTTGTTTCTGTGGTCGCCACGCTCTCGCGGATGTACGCTGACAGCGAAATGGTGATTTGGCTGGCCAGCGGCCAAGGTCTGGCTGGTTTTTTGCGCCCGCTCTTGCGCTTTGCCTGGCCCATTTTGCTGAGCATCGGCTGTTTGGCCATCTGGGCCTGGCCTTGGAGCAATCAGCAAATTGAGGACTTGAAAAACCGCTACCAAAAACGCAACGATGTTGAACGGGTGGCACCGGGCCAGTTCCAGGAGTCTGCAGGTGGCAAGCGCGTTTTCTTTATTGACAAGGACAGCCAAAGCCAGGTCGAGGGTAAAAACGTTTTTGTCTACAGCCAGGATCGCGGCCAAGAGTCGGTGACCAGCGCAAGCCAGGGTCAAGTGGTTTTGCGCGGAAATGACCGTTATTTGTTGCTGCGCCATGGGCAGCAGCTTGTGCACTTGCCCGATGGTGAAAGCCGCCTGACCCAGTTTGAGGACTATGAGCTGCTGATCGACAGCAACACCGCCTCTGGCCCTGCCAACGGGGCCAGCAGACTCTTGTCCACCTGGGCTTTGATCAAGGCGCCGACTCCCGCAAACCTGGGCGAACTGTCTTGGCGTCTCGGTTTGGGCTTGTCTGGGTTTGTGCTGCTGACGCTGGGCCTGGCCATGACCCACGTGAATCCGCGCGCTGGCCGAAGCATCCCCTTTGTCATGGCTTTGTTGGTGTTCGTGGTTTACTACAACATGATCAATGTGGGCCAAAACTGGATTACAAATGGCAAGATGCAGCTGCTGCCCTTTATGCTGGGCCTGCACGGTGGCATGGCGTTGCTGGCCTTTTTGTGGCTAAGCATGCGTCACCAGCAGTGGCATCCGAGTTTCCTGTGGCGCAAAGCCAAGTCGGGTGGGCAGGCATGAAGACCGTGCGCCGCCTTTTGCACCGTGAGGTGCTGCGTACCGTCGGGTTCGTGTTGTTGGGCTTTTTGTCCTTGTTTGCGTTTTTCGATTTGGTCGACGAGCTGCAAACTCTTAACCGTTTGGCGGCACTGGGCTATCAGTTACGGCATGCCCTGCTCTACGTCACGCTCAAAAGCCCGACCCATATCTACGAGTTGATGCCGATTTCGGTGCTGATTGGCTCCATCTTTGTGATGGCTCGCCTGGCCCAAAGTTCCGAATTCACGATATTGCGCACTGGTGGTCTGGGTCCCTGGCGTGCGTTGGGGGTGCTGTTCCAGGTGGGCCTGGTGTTTGTCTCTTTGACGTTTGTTCTGGGTGACTATGTCGCACCCTACACTGACAAACAGGCACAGCTGCTCAAGGCTCGCTTTCAGGGCGCCATCAGCGTGGGCCAAACCGGGGCCTGGCTCAAGGAAAAGCAAGGCGAGCATCAGTTTGCTATCAACGTGCGTGCGCTGGACGGCACCGAAACGCTTCGCGATGTTCGTATCAACGAGTTCAACGCCCAAGGGCGTCTTTTGTCAGTGACCCGAGCCGAGGCCGCAACGATTGCAGATGGGGTCTGGCAGCTGCAAAACGCCACGACGCAAAAACTGCAAAACACCAGCCCTGATGCATTGAACCTTCAGCCACGCAAAGTCCCCACGCTGAGCTGGCCTACATCCATCACGTCAGCCATGGTGGCTTCTGCATTGCTCAGCCCAGATCGTATGCGTACGGTGGATTTATATGTCTACATGAGCCATCTCAAGGCCAACAAGCAAAACGCACAGGTCTATGAGATCGAGTTTTGGCGCAAGGTGTTCTACCCCATCAGTTGCCTGGTGATGCTGTCTTTGGCATTGCCTTTTGCCTACTTGCATTTCCGCTCGGGACAAATCGCCGGTCATGTGTTTGCAGGCGTTTTGGCGGGCATCAGCTTTGCCTTGCTCAACAACGTCTTTGCTTACATGGGTGCTCTGAGCGAATGGAGCCCTTGGCTGACCGCGGCTGCACCTGCTTTGATGTACAGCATGGTCTCTTTGGGTACTTTTTGGTGGTTGGTGCTACGCAGATGAACATACCTCCTGCTTCCCGACAGGCAGTGGTCCTGCTGGCCCACGGCTCACGCGACTCGCAATGGTCCGCACCGATTGAAGCTGTGGCCCAGCGCGCTCGGGCGATGGATGCACAAGCCATCGTCCGCTGCGCCTACCTGGAGCACACCGCTCCTGGCTTGAGCGATTGCGTGGCCGATCTGTGCAAGCAGGGTTGCACAGATATCCATATCCTGCCGCTGTTTCTTGGCGTGGGTGGGCATGTTCGGCAAGACTTGCCTCGCCTTAACGATGCTTTGCTGCTCGCGCACCCCGGGCTTCGTTTGCACTGGCAAGTGACCGTGGGCGAGCAAGCTGCCGTCACGCAATTGCTGGCTGAATTGGCCTTGCAAAGCCTTTGCAATAAAACTTAAAGCGATAATAACGGCGTTGTACATATGTAAAACGCCATGAACCTTCATCAATTCAAGTTTGTACAGGAGGCGGTGCGCCGCAACCTGAACCTGACCGAGGCGGCCAAGGCGCTGCACACCTCGCAGCCAGGGGTCTCCAAGGCCATCATTGAGCTGGAAGAAGAGCTGGGCATTGACATCTTTGCCCGGCACGGCAAGCGCCTCAAGCGGGTGACCGAACCGGGTCAGCATGTGCTCAAAAGCATCGACATCATCATGCGCGAGGTGGGTAACCTCAAGCGCATTGGTGAGCAGTTCAGTCAACAAGACAGCGGCACGCTGAGCATTGCCACCACACACACCCAGGCGCGTTATGTGCTGCCCACACGGGTGGCCAGCCTGCGCGAGAAATACCCGCACGTCAACATCAGCCTGCACCAGGGGGCCCCGGATCAGGTGGCGCAAATGCTGATCAACGATGTCGCTGAAATCGGCATGGCCACCGAGTCGCTGGCCAAGTACGATGAACTGGTCACCCTGCCCGTGTACGAGTGGGAACACGTGCTGGTGCTGCCCGCAGAGCACCCGCTGGCCAGCAAAACCCGCCTGAGCCTGGAAGATCTGGCCGAGCATCCGCTCATCACCTACCACCCCTCCTTTACCGGTCGCACACGCATTGATCAGGCCTTTGCGCAAAAGCAGCTGAGCCCGCGCATTGCACTCGAAGCCATCGACTCCGATGTGATCCAGACCTATGTGCGCTTGGGGCTGGGCATTGGCATCGTGGCCGAAATGGCGGTCGAGCAAAGTCAGATGAAGGGCTTGGTGACCCGGCCGCTGGGCCAGTTGCTGGGCAAGAATGTCGCGCGTATTGCCTTCAAGAAGGGGGCTTATCTGCGAAACTTCGTCTATGAATTTGCCCACATGCTCAGCGACCGACTGACGCCTGCCCTGGTTGCACGTGCCATGACAGGCCATGTGGCCGATTACGAGCTTTGATCCTTTTTTGAGTCTTTCGTGACCATGACTGCACGCACCCCCAACTTTCCGTCCAAGACCCCCCACATCGGCACGACCATCTTCACCGTCATGTCGGCACTGGCCGCCGAAAAACAGGCCGTCAACCTGGGCCAGGGTTTTCCGGACTTCGATTGCGACCCCAAGCTGGTGGATGGCGTCACCGCCGCCATGCGCGAGGGCCTGAACCAATACCCGCCCATGACCGGTGTAGCGCCTTTGCGCGATGCTGTGAGCGCGAAGATCGAAGCCTTGTACGGTCGCCGTTACGACCCGGTCAGCGAGATCACTGTGACGGCTGGGGCCACCCAGGCGATCCTGACCATCATCCTGGCCACCGTGCACGCGGGTGACGAAGTCATCGTGCTCGAACCCTGCTATGACAGCTATGTGCCCAACATTGAGCTGGCGGGCGGTGTAGCGGTGCGCGTGCCTTTGGTGCCGGGCACTTTCAGGCCCGATTTTGACAAGCTGGCCGCAGCCATCACGCCCAAGACGCGGGCCCTGATCATCAACTCGCCCCACAACCCCAGCGGCATGGTCTGGAGCCGCGAGGAAATGCTGCGTCTGCAGGACATTCTGGCGCCAACGAATGTGCTGTTGATCTCTGACGAGGTTTATGAGCACATGGTCTACGCCCCGTTGCAGCACTGGAGCGCCGCGCAGTTCGATGGCCTTGCAGCACGCGCCTTCATCGTGTCGAGTTTTGGAAAGACCTACCACGTCACCGGCTGGAAAGTGGGCACGGTGGCGGCCCCTGCCAGCCTGAGCCACGAGTTTCGCAAGGTCCACCAGTTCAATGTGTTTACCGTGAACACGCCGATGCAGCACGGCCTGGCCCGGTACATGGCCGACCCCAAGCCCTATCTGGAGCTGCCGGCCTTCTACCAGCGCAAGCGCGACTTGTTTCGCCAGGGCCTCGAAACAACCAAATTCCGCCTGCTGCCGGGCGAAGGCACGTACTTTCAGTGCGTGGACATTTCAGGCCTGTCGGTACCTGAGAAAAATCTGGGCGAAGCAGAGTTCTGCAAATGGCTCACCAGCGAAGTGGGCGTAGCCGCCATTCCGTTGTCTGCTTTCTACGGCAATGGGTTCGACCAAAACGTGATTCGCTTTTGTTTCGCCAAGAAGGACGAAACCCTCAAGCTGGCTTTAGCGCGTCTGGCCCGTCTGTAAGCAGGCGCAGCAGGCCCGCTTCGTCCAACACAGGCACGCCCAGGGCCTGGGCTTTTTCGAGCTTGCTGCCCGCCTCGGCGCCGGCCACCACGCAGCTGGTTTTCTTGCTGACCGAACCGGCCACCTTGGCCCCCAGGGCCTCGAGCTTGTCTTTGGCTTCGTCGCGGCCCATGCTGGGCAAAGTGCCGGTCAACACCACCGTCAGACCCGCCAGGGGCATTTCGGTGGGGGCAAGGGCCTCGCCCTCAGGCCATGTGACGCCAGCCTCGCGCAAGGCTTGGACCACCTCACGGTTGTGGGTTTGCGCAAAAAAGGTGTGCAGACTGTGGGCCACGATGGGGCCAATGTCGGCCACTTGCAGCAGCGCATCTTCGCTGGCGTCCATGATGGCTTGAAGCTGCCCGAAGTGCCGGGCCAGCTCTTTGGCCGTGGCCTCGCCCACATGGCGAATGCCCAGGCCAAACAGAAAGCGTGGCAAGGTGGTGTGCCTGGATTGCTGCAAAGCATCGAGCAGGTTTTGCGCAGACTTTTCGGCCATGCGGTCCATGCCCGCCAGATCCTGCAACTGCAATCGATACAAATCCGGCAGGGTCTGCACACGACCGGAGTCCACCAGCTGTTCAACGAGCTTGTCTCCCAGGCCTTCCACATCCATGGCGCGGCGCTGCGCATAGTGCAGCACGGCCTGCTTGCGCTGCGCGGGGCAAAACAGCCCGCCGCTGCAGCGGTAGTCCGCCTCGCCCTCTTCGCGCTCGGCTTCGCTGCCACATACAGGGCAGTGGCGGGGCATAGTGAAAATTTGTGATTCATGCAGGCGCTTTTCCTGCACGACCGACACCACCTCGGGAATCACATCGCCGGCGCGGCGCACGATGACGGTGTCGCCCACACGCACGTCTTTGCGACGGGCCTCGTCCTCGTTGTGAAGCGTAGCGTTGGTGACGGTCACGCCCCCCACAAACACGGGAGCCAGTTTGGCCACAGGCGTGAGTTTGCCGGTGCGGCCCACCTGCACGTCAATGGCCAGCACCTCGGTCATCATTTCCTGCGCGGGGTATTTGTGCGCCACGGCCCAACGCGGTTCGCGGGTGACAAATCCCAGGCGCTGTTGCAAGGCCAGGTCGTTGACTTTGTAGACCACGCCGTCGATGTCAAACGGTAAACCATCGCGCAGCTGCGCAATCTGCTGATGAAACGCGACCAGCCCGGCAGCACCCTGCACCACCGCCGTTTGCTCGGCCACCGGAAAGCCCCAGGCTTTGAGTTGCATGAGCAGCGCATGGTGTGTGGTCCACATGGGTTGCGCAGTAGCCGTGACCTCGCCCAGACCGTAGGCAAAAAAACTCAGTGGCCGGTCTGCTGCAATTTTGGAGTCAAGCTGCCGCACTGCTCCAGCAGCGGCATTGCGCGGATTGACAAAGGTCTTTTCGCCCTTGGCACCGGCGGCAATGCGCTGGCGCTGGCGTTCATTGAGAGCTTCAAAATCATCGCGGCGCATGTACACCTCACCGCGCACTTCCAGCACGGCAGGAACGCCCTCGGGCAGGCGCAGCGGAATCTGACCAATGGTGCGGACGTTGTGGGTCACGTCTTCGCCTGTCTCGCCATCGCCCCGTGTGGCGGCTTGCACCAGCACGCCCGCTTCGTAGCGCAGGCTCATGGCCAAGCCGTCAAACTTGAGCTCTGCCACATAGTCCACGGGTGCGTCAGCCTCTGCCAAAGTCAGTTCTTTGCGTATGCGTGCATCAAAGGCTTGGGCACCGCTGGCCTCGGTGTCGGTTTCGGTGCGGATACTGAGCATGGGCACCGCGTGGCGCACAGGTGTAAAGGCATCGAGCACCACGCCGCCGACCCGTTGCGTGGGTGAGTCGGGCGTGAGCAAATCAGGATGTGCAGCTTCCAGGGCTTGCAGCTGTTTGAACAGGCGGTCGTACTCTGCGTCCGGAATTTCGGGCGCATCCAGCGTGTAATACAAGTAGGCGTGATGGTTGAGTTGCTCTCGCAGGTTCAAAGCTTGCTGAGCGGGGTCTTCGCTGTCCGCAGGCAGTGCATCAAACAAATCCAGGTTGGCCATGTGCCGCGGTCAGGAAAACAGACGGCGCGCTTGCGGTGAACCGGCGGACAGTTCGCGCTCATCGAGTGCTTTGTACAGACCTTGCAGTTCGATGCCCACCTGCTCTAGTGCTTGTTCACTGAGTGTTTGGTTGGCGCCGTCGGTGAGCACAGCATCCATGTCAACGCCGAGTGTCTGCACGGTATGGCGTAAACGCTCAAAAGGCTGTTCGCTTTGGCTGACCTGCGGTACATCCAGGCTGAGCACCACAGAACGCACGGCACTCATGTCGGGGTCGTCAGCCAGAGCGGCCTGCATGTCAAAACTCAGAGCAAGCACTGGGGGCAGCCCTGGCACAGACGCAGGCATCACCATGCGACCGGGCACAGATCCAGCGACAAAGCCCAGACGCGATGCGTGTTGCTGCACATAACCTGGGCTCCAGGCGGCAGATCGGGCATGCAAGGTCATGCTCAGTTGCGCATCGTGGGCACTGGCAAATTGGTCGAGTTCACGGGCGCGAGCGACTTCTTCAAGCATGTCAGGAAAGTTGACCGAGGCGTTCATGGCATCGGCAAAAGCCTGCGTTTTGACGACAAATTCGGAATACTCGATTTCGTTGAGCGCACCGAGACGGTTGGCCAGTTGAATGCCCACCTGAAAGCCTGTGTAACGGCGCCCTGGCAGCAGGGGCTCCCACTGCCCGCTGGCCTCGCTCAGGCCTTCTGCAAAAAAGGCTTTGCTACCCACACGACGCGTGCTGGGCATGGCTGCGAGGGCTGCATCGCCTGAAACAACTCCATCGACCTCTACAGCCGCCACCACATCAATCAAGGGGTCCAAGGCCAGTTTGCGCTCGGGGAAAGACAAATGGCTGAAGTCATCTTCCAACACAGGCTCGATGGCGACATCGGCACCAGCAACTTGCGCCTCTTCGGGTTCGCCGCCAAACGCTGGAGCAGTGTCTGAAGACGATGTGGCTTTGCGCGGCTGACTGCGGCGCGAAGACCACAAATTAAAACCCCACACAGCCACCAGCACCAAGGCACCCAGGCCCAACAAACTCAATTGAAAAGAACTCATGTGCATCTCGTATGAATCGATCAGGCCTCAGCCATGCCCACGGCCGACTCCATGTCCACCGCCACAATGCGTGAAACGCCCTGCTCCTGCATGGTCACGCCAATGAGCTGCTCGGCCATTTCCATGGCGATCTTGTTGTGGCTGATGAACAGGAATTGCGTTTCCTTGCCCATGCTGGCCACTAGCTTGGCATAGCGCTCGGTGTTGGCGTCGTCCAGCGGCGCATCCACCTCATCGAGCAAACAAAACGGTGCCGGGTTGAGCTGGAAGATGGCAAACACCAGCGCAATGGCGGTGAGCGCCTTCTCACCACCCGAGAGCAGATGGATGGTCTGGTTTTTCTTGCCGGGTGGCTGGGCCAGCACCTGCACACCTGCATCCAGAATTTCTTCGCCCGTCATGACCAGCTTGGCCTGACCACCACCAAACAACTCGGGGAACATGCGGCCAAAGTGCTCGTTGACCGTGTTGAAGGTCGAACCCAGCAGCTCACGGGTTTCACCATCGATTTTGCGATTGGCGTCTTCCAGCGTGTTCATGGAATCGGTCAGGTCGGCGTTTTGTGCGTCCAGGAATGTTTTGCGTTCGCGCGACGTGGTCAGCTCTTCAAGCGCCGCCAGGTTCACCGGACCGAGCGCAGCGATTTCGCGGTGCAGACGGTCAATTTCACCTTGCAGGCCGTAGAGCCTGACTTCGCCTTCTTCGATGGTTTTGGCCACCAGTTCCAGATCAGCCTGCGCATCGGCCAGCAGCTGGCTGTATTGCTCCAGGCCCAAACGTGCGGCTTGCTCTTTGAGCTGGAAGTCTGTAATGCGTTGGCGCAAGGGTTCAAGCTCGCGCTCAAAGGCCACACGACGCTCGTCGCTGGCGCGAAGCTTGGCGGTCAGGTCGTCGTAGGCGCTGCGCTTGGCAGCCAGTTGCTGCTCACGCTCCATCTTGAGGTTGAGCGCGTCCTGCAAGCCGCCTTGGGCAGCGGCGTCAGACAAGCGGGAAAGCTCTTCCTGCGCACGCTGGGACTCGGCGGCAATCGACTGCACCTGCTGGCTGGCTGTTTCAATGGTGCGTTTGAGTTCGCCTTCGCGCGCCTGCAAGCTGCGCTGGGCAAACTGGGCCTCCTGTGCCTGACGTTCCAGGCTGCGTTGTTGCTCGCGGCATTGGTTCAGCTTGCGTTCGGCCTCAATCACATGATCGCCCAGCTGGGCCTCGCGCTCCTGGCTGTCGGCCAGTTGCATGTCCAGCTCTTCAAACCGACCTTCGGAGGTCACGCGGCGTTCTTGCAGCTCTTCGAGCAAGGCATCGACCTCGGCCAAGTCACCTTCAATTTGCTGGCTGCGGGCACGGGCCTGCTCAGCCAATTGGCTCAGGCGCAGGACTTCGACCTGCAATTCATGGGCTTTGGCCTGCGTGGTTGTGGCCTCCTGGCGGGCGCCCAGCAAACGCTGGGATGCCTCGGCATAGGCGGCTTCTGCCTTGACCAAAGCGCTGCGGCTTTCTTCGGCAATGAGAGTTTGGGCGCGCTGCTGCTTTTCGAGGTTTTCGATGTCTTGCGCACGCGCCAGCAAACCCGATTGCTCGGAGTCCTGCGCGTAAAAGCTCACACTGTGGGCGGTCACGGCATGACCGGTTTGCACATACAGCACTTCGCCGGGCTGCAACTGCTCGCGCCAGGCCAGCGCATCGTCCAGGCTGGGTGCGGTGTAGCTGCCCTGCAGCCAGTCGCCAAGCAAGGCGGACAGGCCGGCATCGCTGATGCGCAGCAATTCGGACAAGGCACGGCAGCCTGCGGGCAGGCCCGAGCGCGCTTTGGCTTGACCCGCTGTGGGCAGGTTGAAGAACGACAACTTGGCGGGCGGCACATCGCTGACGAAAGCGCGGACCATGTCCAGTCGGGAAACCTCCAGCGCACCCATGCGTTCGCGCAAAGCCGCTTCGAGCGCGTTTTCCCAGCCGGACTCAATGTGCAGGCGGGTCCACAAACCTTCCAACCCGTCCATGCCATGTTTGGCCAGCCAGGGTTTGAGCTTGCCGTCGGTGCGTACCTTCTCCTGCAAGGCGCGCAAGGCGTCGATGCGGGCACTCAAGTCGGCCAGGCGGGCCGATTCGTCGTTGACTTGTTGCTGGCGTTTGCGACGATCTTCGTCGAGCAATGGCACCTGGGTTTGCAGGTCCTCAAGGCGTGCACTCGACTCTTGCGCGGCCTCCTCGGCCATGGCCAGCTGCTCCTGCAACTCGGTCAGTCGCGCCTCGTCCGGCAAAGCCAGCGCATTGCGGTCGGCTTGCAGACGTTCGCGGCGTTGGCCCAGCTGACGGCTTTGTTCGTCGATATTGCGTTGCTCTGCAGCCAGCACCTGGATTTGCTGCTGCACTTGCACCACCGAGCTGCGTTGCTCGAGTGCTTTTTGCTGAGCCTGGCGCAGCGCGTCTTCCAGGTCGGGCAAGGTCATGGCTTGCTCTTCTACCTGGGCAGCCAAAGTCATGGTCTGGTCTTCAGTCAAAGCGGCTTGTTCTGCCAGGGTGTCCAGCTCGGTTTGCGCTTCTTCACTGCGCAGTTGCCACTGGGCAGTTTGCTCCTGCAACTGCACCAGGCGCTGCTCGGCGCGCTGGCGGCCTTCGACCACGTAGCGGATTTCGGCTTCGAGTTTGCCTACCTCGGCACTGGCCTCATACAGCTTGCCCTGGGCCTGGTTGACTTCGTCACCGGCGCCGTAGTGGGCCTGGCGGATGGTTTCGAGCTCGGCTTCAACATGGCGCAAATCGGCCATGCGGGCTTCCAGCGCATTGACGGCTTGGTCCACCTCTGCCTTGACTTTGCCTTGGTCGCCCTCAGCTTCGCGGCGCTTGAGGAACCACAGCTGGTGTTGTTTGAGCGTGCCGTCGGCCTGCAGCTGGTTGTAGCGCGCAGCCACCTCGGCCTGCTTTTCGAGCTTTTCGAGGTTGGCGTTGAGCTCGCGCAGAATGTCTTCGACGCGGGTCAGGTTCTCGCGCGTGTCAGACAAGCGGTTTTCAGTTTCGCGGCGGCGTTCCTTGTATTTGGAAACACCC
>CAZPTM010000012.1:0-10109 GCA_964589665.1 uncultured Limnohabitans sp.
TGGCCACGCCGGCAGCCATCATGGCAGGCACGGGTGTGGCAGCACGCCAGGGCATTTTGATCAAGGACGCCCAAGCGCTGGAGTTGGCCCACAAAGTCCAGGTGGTGGCATTTGACAAGACCGGCACCCTCACGGTGGGCAAACCCCGCGTGCGCGAAATGGTGTTGTTGTCAGACCGGCACACCCAGGATCAAGCGCTGCTGTTTGCGGGTGCATTGCAAATGGGCAGTGAGCACCCTTTGGCCAAAGCAGTCATGGATCAGTTGCAGGCCCAGGGCCTGCAGCCTGTCGCCGCGCAGGATGTGCAAGCCATCATGGGCAAAGGCATTGAAGGCCACATCCAGGGCCAAAGCTGGCTGTTGGGCAGCCTGCAGTGGATGCAAGGACAGGGCTTGGACCTGATGCCTTGGCACACACATGTGGTGGCCCACGAAACACAAGGTAGCACGTTGTCGGTGTTGGCTTGTCGCCAGGCCGATGGCTTGCAAGCGGTGCTTTTGCTGGCCTTTGGTGACGAACCCAAACCTGAAGCGGCAGGCGCCCTGCATGCGCTGCGTGCGCGTGGCATTCGTGTGGTCATGATCTCGGGCGACAACGCGGCCGCGGCCAACCACATGGGCCGTCAGCTGGGCTTGAATCCGGACGCCGGCGAAGTGCTGTCGCAGGTGTTGCCGCAAGATAAGGCGCAGGCCGTGTCGCGTTTGCGCGAAGGCGGACAGGTGGTTGCGATGGTGGGCGACGGCATCAACGATGCGCCCGCTTTGGCCGCCGCTGATGTGGGCATGGCCATGGGCAACGGCACCGATGTGGCCATGCACGCTGCAGCCATCACGTTGATGCGAGGCGATGTGGGCCTGATCGAAGCCGCCATCGATATTTCGGGCCGCACGGTCAGCAAGATCCGGCAGAACCTGTTCTGGGCCTTCATCTACAACATTGCTGGCATTCCGCTGGCCGCCATGGGCTACCTCAACCCGGTTCTTGCGGGTGCCGCCATGGCCATGAGCTCGGTCAGCGTGATGACCAATGCCTTGCTGCTCAAGCGCTGGCGGCCACGCGTCGTATCTGATAGCTGAGGTGCGTGAAGGCACAGCGCTTAACCCTATCCGATCAAGAGCGCCGGTACGTGCTCAGGGCTGTGTCAACACCTCGAGTTGCTGCAAGTAGCGCATGGCGTGTTGCCCGCCATCGTTGATTGGCCCACACATCTCCATTGAGGCTTGCAGCTGTGCGCACACAGCTGGACGACCTGCTTGACCAAAAATCTTGCAGCGCCGCTGCGCGTCAAGGTGCACACAGGGCACGCCAGCGGGTTTGCCGTTAGGCATGCCTGCAATGGGAGAGCTGATGGATGGCGCAACGCAGCAGGCGCCACAACCGGGACGGCAATGCAAACTCATTTTGGCCACAAAACCCACAATTGCAGGTTTTGCTTGAGACGACCCGCGAGTTCGCCTGCCTCGTTACCCGAACCGACAAAGTAATCGGCTCTTACGGCACCGACAATAGCGGTGCCCGTATCTTGTGCCAGCACCAGGCGTTGCAACGACGCCGTGGGCCCATTTGTGACCAACCACACAGGGGTGCCATACGGAATGCTCTGCTTGTCCACCGCGATAGAGCGTCCTGCGGTCAAAGGCACACCTTGTGCGCCCGTGGGGCCTGGCGGCTCAATGCCAACAGGTAGGCTTTGCTCTTTGAAAAACACCACTCTGGGATTGCTCCATAAGAGCTCTTGTGTGCGTTCAGGGTTTTGGGCAATCCACGACTTGATGCCTGGCCAGCTGGCGTCCCGGACCAGCCGACGATTGAGCAGCCATTTGCCAATACTGCGGTAAGGCTGTTCGTTTGTGCCCGCAAAGGCGAGCCGTATATCCCGTACTTGGCCATCAGGTTCTGTCACCCGTATCAACCCCGAGCCCTGGATATGCAAAATCATGGCATCCACCGGGTCGCGAAGATACACCAGGGCGCGTCCCTGTAACGCGCGTTGTGCCTGGGGAAGGGTGTCCATCTCTTGCCGGGTGTACCAAGGACGGCCAGAGCGTAACCCAGAGGGTGGTGCATACAAGGGCACAGTAAATTCTCCGCTCGGTTGACGAGAGGCCTGCAACAGAGGCTCGTAATAAGCCGTTAAAAGTCCTTGTGTTTGTCCTTGGGGGCTGCTGACGCGGTAGGGTTGCAGCATGCGCAGCGTCCAATCGCGCTGTGTTTGCGCGTTGGCCGATGCCATTTGTCGAATGTCCTGACAGGCTCGTTCCCAAGCGCGCGAGGGTCTGCTACAGCTGCGTACCCATGCTGGCCAGGCCTGGCTGATATCATCTTGACCCCATCCCGGAAGGTCAGACCAAGGCACAGGTGTCCACAAGCTGCGGGCTTGTGCGATGGGCTCACCAGAGACGGCAGATGTGTCTTGCGCTTGTGATGTTGTAGGTGCAGGCAAAGAGGCCTCAGGCCATGGCGGCGCACTGGAGCAGGCTGTCAGCAGCATGCCTAAAATGAACGACAACAACCACTGCGATGTGCGCAGTGTGGTGGTCCAGCGGGAGAAAGTGCTCATGTGGTTATTGGTAGTCGAGGCCCTGGCGGCCTTGCTGATTCTGGTACTGATTGTCTGGTGGACCATGTTCTCGGGTCGAAAAGGCGGAGAACTTGATCAAACCGACACCAACAAAGACGACCAAGCTTAATCGAGCAAGCTACGGGCGCCTTCAAAGCGTTTGGCATAGTAACTGTTGCTTAACTTGTCAACGCGTACACCTGTGCGTTCATTGCTGGCGTGGACAAATTTTCCGGAGCCAATGTACACACCAACGTGTGAAAACGATGGCCCCAGGGTGTTGAAGAACACGAGGTCGCCCGGTTGCAGGTCGTTGCTGTCAACCGGGGTGGCTTTTGCGGCCAGCTGGGCGGCGTTGCCCGTAACCTTGCGACCTGTGCCTTCTGCAAAAACGTGACGCACCAAGCCCGAACAATCAAAGCCTGTGGCCGGGCCGCGCCCTCCCCATTTATAGCGAACATCCAGCAAAGACATCGCGGCCAAAGCGATGTCGCTGCGCTCACGCGCACTGACTTCGGAAATCTGGCGATGTACCACGGGCGCAGTGGCATAGCGAGTTGAACTGGCACAGCCCCCCAGGAGCAAAGCAGCGCACAACAAACTCAGTGACCAGCTTGCGTGAACGGTGTGTTGAAAACGTGAAAGCACCATGCTTGAACTTTAACGTGTGGGACTTGTGGGTGTCGAGCCTGTTGGCCCTGTCTCGACCTTGGTGACTGTCGGGTTGGTCCATGCGCCCTCGATCAAAAACTCCTGACTTGTGGCTTTGGCCAAGGGGTTTTGCAAAAACAGTTGCGCCACAAAAGACGTCAGTCCGACTACAGGGTTGACGGCTATACCCGCCAGTAACGAGGCTGTGCCTGCATCCACCTCGGGCAGGACAAGTACGCGCAAACGTTGGGTTTCTTGTTCGATATCGGCGCTTCCGTCCATTTGAACCATGGCATTGACACCCTTGATTTGGAGATTTTTCGTTTGCGCGATACCGCGTTGGATACTCACATCGCCTCGGACTGTATCGAAGGCAAAGCCTTGATAGAACACATCGCGGAAGTCCAGCAGCAAACGCCGCGGCAACGCCTGCAAACTCAGCACCCCAAGCAATTTGGCGACACCAGGATCGGCCTTGAGAAATTGCCCACGGCCCAGGTCAATTTTGAACTGACCATCCATGCTTGGGTAATGGGGTTGCAAGGGAGAGCCTTGCCAGCTGATACGGCCAGTCAGAAGCCCAGCTCCATCACCTAACGCATCGGGGGTACCTAACCTTGTCAGCAAGGTGCCGAAGTCTTTGGACTCGAGCTTGAAATCCATCGTAGTGCGCCGACCAGGCTGCCAACGCCCTGAAGCCAGCAAGCGTGCTTCGGGCAGTGTGATATTGAAGCTGCCCAGCTGCCATTCGCGCGTACTGCTGTGGTTGTTGCTCGGCACTTCACGATTAATGGCCTGGATTTCTACTTGCCCCAGATCTTTGCCACGCAGCCGCATTTTCTGAATCACGATGTCCAACGCAGGCATCGATGTTGTGGGTGATTGCATCACGCGGTCGATGCTGTCGATGTTGGCGACGGGTGCAGGTGGTAGATCCAGTCGCGACAAGCGAGCAAAAACGCGTGCGGTCTGCGTACCTTGGGCTGCTCGATATTGCAGTTGTCCGTTCATTTCCTGCGCGTCCACGTTGACACTCCACAGGCCTCCCTCACGGGTGGTGGTAACCATGAGGTCATGAAAATCTCGGCCCTCCACACGCATTGTGCGGGCTTGCAGCACTGCGCGTGTGGGTAGGTATGCCATGCTGGCAGCAGACAGCGCCTCATTGCCAGAAGAAGATTGCATCAGTGACAGCCAGGCATCAGTGTCCAGGTTGTCAAATTGGAATGACCCGGCCACACCTTCGTCAGGCAATGGTGGCGTCAAGGCCTTGGACACGCCCAAGCCCATGCTTCCCCGCATCACCAAGGGTGTGCTGCCCGAGACTTTGCGGACATAGTTGGCACTGAAGACCTGGCCCAGACTGAGGTGCACTTGATCTTGCGCGCCCTTTGTGCCTTCAAGAGC
This sequence comes from uncultured Limnohabitans sp., assembly GCA_964589665.1. Lineage (GTDB taxonomy): Bacteria > Pseudomonadota > Gammaproteobacteria > Burkholderiales > Burkholderiaceae_C > Limnohabitans_A. The sequence continues at coordinate 4,619 of CAZPTM010000012.1, forward strand.
CCTTGTGCTGATTGACAAAGGCATGCTTTGCGAAGCGGTTTTGTTCAGGGGGGCGGGCAGATCTACCGCCAATCCCAGTAATTGGCTGCGCACTTCAAGTGCTGGCAAACCGTCGCGCCAACCCAGGTTGGCGGTGTAGGAGCTGCTGCCCGTCATGCGTTGCGCCAACACGTTCAGCGGAGCCAGCTCTCCTGCGGCTTGCAAGCCCGAGGCTGTGACTTGGCCCTGCAAGCGAATGTTGAGCACTGGTTGTTTGCCCTGGGTTTTCATCCCTCCATCCAAGCGGACCGGCCCACCGAGCAGCTGGCCTTGCAGCTGGCGCAGGGTAAAGCCCTCATGGCTGAACGCTACAGCGCCTTTTGCTTTTTGCAAGGCGGGCAGATAAGACGCCATGCGCACATCGTTGCCCTGCAATTGCACTTGGCCCTGAAGCCGTTCGCGAGCGCCGCTGAACAAAGGCAAATCCAGCGCAAAGTCACCCTTGATATTGCCACTGGCTTGAGCGTTGTGCAGAGCACCCTCAAGCAAGTCGTCCAACGCGGTGTCGCGAATGGCTTGGAGCGTCGCTTGAGCTCCCCCTTTGGCCTTTGCAGACACATGCAGCTCAGGACGTTTACCCATGTGAGGGATGTGTACGTCAATGTCGCTGAATTTCAGCGCTTGTAGCCCGGTGCCTGTTGTGGCGCTTGTGCCCTTGAACTGCATGCTCCAGCGATCGAACACCAGCTCGCCGTTCATGTTGCTGATCAGCGGCCAGGCGCGCATAGGCGTGCTGCGCACCACAGGCGGCATGTAGTCCAGCTCCAACTGATGCACCTGGCCTGCGAAGCGAAAGTCTCCCTCTTGGGCATTTTCAAACGGCAGCTTGCTCAGGGGACCTTTGATGCGCACTTGCGTATTGGACAGACGACCGCCACGGATGCTTTGCGTCACATATTCACGCACATTTGCAGGCAAACTGGCTGGCAAATAACGCGCTACGCTTTGCGCTTGTGCTTGTGCAATCGTGCCTTTGAGGTCCAGCGTGCCCAACGCATCGGGGCCAGGGTGCCAACTACCACTGGCTTGTGCCTGTACATCGGGGTTGCGCAATTTGACACGCCATAACGGCAACTCGATCTGGCCGCGTTTGATCGACCATTGCGCTTGTGCCTGCAATTCCTGCAGTGTGACCAAGGGTTCTTGCAACCAGCCAGGCACATCGAGCAGCCCCCCTTCGGGCATGGTCAGTGTGGCGATCCCTCCGTCCTGGTCGACCTTCAGTTCAAGTTGTGCGCCTTCGACGCCGAGGCGTTCGTAGGGCTGGGTTTGTGCATTCCATCCCAGCTTGCTTGCTGTGGCTTTGATCTTGTATTGGCTCCATTGCGGCCAGCTGCCTTGCCACTGCGCATCGAGCTCATGCACCAACCCTTGCAGATGTGTACGCTCCAGCTCTGCAAGCCAGTTTTGGGGTAAGGGAAGCCGGCGGGCCAGCTGGCGCAGGCTACCCAGGTCCAGTTGCTTGCCTTGTATCTGACCCTGGGCGGCCTGGCCTGGCCTGGCGTGGGTGAAGCGTACGGCGACATCGCCACCGCGCCAGTTAGTTTGATCGGGTGTGTCAAAGCTCAGCTGATGGGTGCTCAGCGAAAACCCTTCGGGCGAGTGGCTTGCGGAAATGAGGCCGGAGAGCTGATCAAAAGCGAGCGCTGGCAAATTAGCGGCCAGCTGTACTCGCACGTTTTGCAGCCGCAAGTCTGAACTGGCCCCTTGCCATTGCCCTCGGTTCAAATCTGACCACAGTCGCAATTGACCTTGGCCTTGCTGAACATTTATGCCCAAGTTCAGGTGGGGACGAAGTTGACCCACATCGATGTTTGGAAACTCGGCGAACACCTGTCCAGACCAGGTTTGCATCAGTCCAGGATGGGTCGATAACAGGGGGCTGTTCATCTGCGCCATGAGCGTAAAACGCTTGCCCCAGGCCTTGGGCGGGGTGGCATCCAGACGAAGCTTGTGCGCACGCAATGCATTGCGGATGATCACGTCCACGTCGCTCAGCACCACCGGGTCTGCCGTCTGGTCCGCTGGCGTGTTGGATGTCTCATGGGTCCACCTCAGGGTGCCGCCACGTACAACCACTTCCTTTTGCGCAAAAAGCCAGTCGGCCGCGGCCGAGGGTTGAGCATCGCTCAGGCTTAGGGCCAGGCCCGCCACAGTCCATTGGCCATTGGCATCCAGCCGCACATCCAGGTCAGGACGGTCCAGGGCCAGTTGCTCTACTTGCAGACGCAGCAAAGAGCGGACGCTAATAGCCACCCAAACTTTGGGTAAAGCCAAGGCGGTGCGATTTTGCGTGTCGCGCACCTTGATGTCCACAAGCTCGAAAGACGGCACCCACCCGTTGGAAAGGACGCGAACTTGGCCAATCTGCACGGGCGCCCCGAGTGAGCGAGTGGCCCATTGTTCCAGGTCAGGGCGAAATTCCTGGATTCGCGGCACAATCCACAAATGAAGCGTGCCCCAGGCCATGCCCAGCAACAAGCCCAGGATCAGTACTGTCCAGCTCAAAAAGCTGAACAGTCGGCTCAGCCAGCGAAACGTCAGGCGAAACAGCGGCACAGTGCAGTCGTGGTTTGAATTCGAAAGTTAGCAGCCATTATCGCCGCCCCTACCGGTTCCTCACAGCATTTGTCCATGGCCATTTCCTCGTCCCTCAGCCATACGCGTTTTGCCCAGCGCCTGCTTCGCCGCTACGAACAAGATTTCAAAGGCTTTCCCGAAGAGCCGCCTAGTCGGGAGAGCCTGCAACAGGGCTACACAAAGCTGCTGCGGCAATACCAGGATGTAGGCGCAACGCTACGTGTTTTGCGCCAACTGTGCATGTTGCGCCTGATGCAGCTCGATTGCGAGCAAGCCGCGGATCTACAAGTCATTACCCGGGGTGTGACGGCTTTGGCCGAAGTGACGCTGGATATCGCGTGTGAGCACAGCTTTGCTGAACTCGATGCCTTGCATGGAGCGCCGCTGCGACCCGATGGCCAACGTGCCCAACTGTGGATCGTAGGCATGGGCAAGCTCGGCGCACGCGAGCTCAATGTCTCCAGCGACATCGACCTGATCTATGTGTACGACGAAGATGGCGAAACTGCCGGCAACGATGCCGGACGCAACCGGGTTTCTTGTCAGGAATACTTTGCCAAGGTGGTCAAGCGTGTGTACGCGCTCATTGGCGATGTGACCGAACACGGCTTTGTGTTCCGAGTGGACCTGGCGCTGCGCCCCAATGGCAACTCCGGCCCCAGCGTGGTCTCGCTTGACGCGCTCGAACAATACTTGATGGTGCAAGGCCGTGAATGGGAGCGCTTTGCCTGGATGAAGAGCCGCGTGGTAGCCCCGCACCGTGCCATTGTGGATGGATCGGCACAGGCCATGCGATCCGTGGTGTTGCCCTTTGTTTTTCGGCGCTATCTGGACTACCGCGTGTTCGAATCTTTGCGCACTTTGCACCAGCAAATTCGCGACCATGCCGCCAAACGCAGCGCAGGCCATCCCGAGCGTGCGAATGACGTCAAGCTCTCTCGCGGCGGTATTCGCGAAATTGAATTTACCGTGCAGCTCTTGCAAGTGGTGCGAGGCGGGCAGTTTCCAGAGTTGCGCACGCGCCCAACGCTTGACGCTCTTGAACGCCTGACCCATGCGGGCCTCATGCCTCAGGCTACAGCGCAGGCACTGGCGCAAGCCTATGTGTTCCTGCGTCAGGTGGAGCATCGCATTCAGTACCTGGACGACCAGCAGACCCATGTGTTGCCCACGTCAGATGAGGACCTGGCCTGGATCGCGCAGTCATTGGGTTTGCCAGACACCTGCAGTTTTTTTAAAACGCTTGATGCCCATCGCGAATTGGTTGCGCAGGAATTTGATGTGCTTCTGGGCGGTGACCGTCCGTGCAAATCTTGCAACGGCAAGACACACAAAGCGGCACAACCAGAATGGGAGTCCGTGCTCGAGGCCTTTGCACCAGAGGTACGCGAGCACCTGGCCGGCTGGCCCGAAAGTCCCAAAGTCCAAGCGCTGAGCGAGGATGCCCGTGCACGCCTGCTGCGCCTGCTGCAGCGTACGGCTCAATGGCTAAGCGAAGAGCGCGTGGACAAGCAAGCTGTTTTGCGCATGGCCGATTGGCTCGAACCTTTGCTGCGCCGGGAAAGTTATCTGGCTTTGATGCTGGAGCGCCCCAGCATTCACGAACGTTTGCTGCGCCTTTTGGGTGCGGCTAAATGGCCCGCTAAATATCTGCTCAAGCACCCTGGTGTGATTGACGAGCTGGCGGGTGGTGATCTGTTCACCACCCGGTTTGATGCCTCGCAATTCGTGGCCGAGCTGGACACCCGAAAGCGGGCCTTGGAGCGCACCGGCGAAGACGACGAAGAAAGCCTGCTTAACCTTTTGCGCCGTGCATGTCACGCCGAACAGTTTCGTACCCTTGCCCGCGATGTAGAGGGTGTGTTGACCGTTGAGCAAGTGGCTGACGACCTCAGCGCACTGGCCGATGCTGTTTTACAGGTGGCTGCCGACTGGTGCTGGCAGCGACTGCGCCAACGTCACTTGCAGGTGCCACAACTGGCCATCATTGCTTACGGCAAATTGGGTGGCAAGGAACTGGGCTACGGCAGCGATCTGGACATTGTCTTTGTGTACGAAGACCCGCACGAACAGGCCCAGGAAATCTACGCCGCCTATGCCCGCAAACTTATCAACTGGATGACCGTCAAAACCGGCGAAGGCGACCTCTACGAAATCGACACCGCGCTGAGACCCAACGGCAACTCAGGCATGCTGGTCACGCCGTTTGAGGCTTATGCCGACTACCAGCAGCAACGCGGCAGCAACGCCGCATGGACCTGGGAACACCAGGCCATGACGCGTGCCCGTTTTGTGCTGGGCATGGACAGCCTGCGCGAGGCCTTTGACCAGGTGCGCGAAGCCGTCATTTGCGCGCCCCGCGATGCAGCCGCCTTGCGCAGTGAAATCGTGTCCATGCGCCAAAGGGTTCAGCAAGCCCACACCCTGCCCTCTGACCGCTTTGACGTCAAACACAGCTCTGGTGGCATGGTGGATGCCGAGTTTGTGGTGCAGTACCTGGTGCTTTTGCACGCAGCGCAGCATCCCGAATTGCGCGCCAACGTGGGCAACATTGCCTTGTTGCAGCGTGCTGAACATGCCGGCCTGCTCTTGCCAGGCATGGGCCAGCGCGCGGCAGATGCTTATCGCCGCTTGCGTCAGTTGCAGCACACCAGTCGCCTCAACGAGGACTCGACGCAAATGCCGGTCGAGCGCGCACACGAACAGCAGCAGGCCATCAGCCTGCTGTGGTCACACGTCTTGGGTGGTCGTTAACGGGGGGGGAACCCGGCGCTCAGGCGCTGGGCGGCACGGTGTCGATAAAGCTTTGGCGTTCCATCAACTTGTCAAACAGCTTGTGCAAATTCGGGTGACGGCTGCGCCAATCCAGCTG
>CAZPTM010000012.1:10209-16443 GCA_964589665.1 uncultured Limnohabitans sp.
GGCGCAATCAGCTTGCCCACTGGCGAGAGGGTGTCCAGGTATTCCACGATGACGCGGGAATCGAACATGGCCTCTTGCCCATCCATGATCAGACAAGGCACCTTGCCCAAAGGGTTGGACTCGGCAATGCGTGTGTCGGCAGACCAGACGTCCTCGCTGACAAACTCGTAGTCCAGTTTTTTCTCGGCCAGCACCACACGCACTTTGCGTACGTAGGGGCTGGTGACGGCACCAATCAATTTCATTGCATTTGTGGAAAGCAAATATTAAATACGATTTTAGGTGAATTGGCCTTACGCAATCTGTCATCGTGCCGACAGGTTCGACGCAAGGCCCGAGCCGTAAAATGCGGGGCATGAACTTTTCCCCGATTTCCGCCCTGTCGCCGCTGGATGGCCGTTACGCCAGCAAAGTCAACACCCTGCGCCCCTTGGTCAGCGAGCTGGGGTACATGCATCGCCGTGTGCAGGTGGAAATTGCTTGGTTTATTGCTTTGTCCGATGCGGGCTTTGATGAATTCAAGCCACTTTCAGGCGAAGCACGCGCTTACCTCGCTGGTCTGGTGCAGAACTTTGCCGAAGCCGATGGCGTGGCCATCAAGGAATTCGAAAAGACCACCAATCACGACGTCAAGGCCGTGGAGTACTGGATCAAATCCAAATTCAAAGGCCATGCCGAGCTGGAAAAGAACGCCGAGTTCGTGCACTTTGCCTGCACCAGTGAAGACATCAACAACACCAGCCACGCCTTGCAAATCAAGCACGCGCGCGCCGAAGTCATGCTGCCGGGCCTGGACGGCATCATCGCCAAGCTGCGCGAGATGGCCCACCAGTTTGCCGATGTGCCCATGCTCAGTCGCACCCACGGTCAGACCGCAAGCCCCACCACCGTGGGCAAAGAAATCGCCAACGTGGTGGTGCGCCTGAACGGTTGCCGCGAAAAGATTGCCGCCGTCAAGCTCATGGGCAAGATGAACGGCGCGGTAGGCAACTACAACGCCCACCTCTCGGCCTGGCCCGACTTTGACTGGGAAGCCTTTGCCCGCAAAGTGGTTGAGACGCCCGAACTGGGCGTTGGCACCGCAGGCAATTGGGGCCTGGGCCTGACCTTCCAGCCTTACAGCATCCAGATCGAACCGCACGACTACATGGCCGAACTTTTCGACGCCACCGCCCGTGCCAACACCATCCTGATCGACCTGGCGCGCGATATCTGGGGCTATGTGAGCCTGGGCTACTTCAAGCAAAAGCTCAAGGCCGGCGAAATCGGCTCGTCCACCATGCCCCACAAGGTCAACCCGATTGACTTTGAAAACGCCGAAGGCAACCTGGGTCTGGCCAATGCGGTGCTCAAGCACCTGAGCGAGAAGTTGCCAGTGTCCCGCTGGCAGCGTGACCTGACGGACTCAACCGTGCTGCGCAACATCGGCGTGGGTCTGGGCTACACCGCGCTGGCCTACGCCTCGCTCATGACCGGGCTGAACAAGCTCGAGCTCAACGAAGAAGCACTGGCCGCAGACCTCGACGCCTCGTGGGAAGTGCTGGCCGAGCCGATCCAGACTGTTATGCGCCGCTACGGCGTGCAAGGCGCCTACGAGAAGCTCAAGGAAGTCACCCGCGGCAAGACCGTGACGGCGGCCGATCTGCACAAGCTCATTGCCAGCCTGGAGATTCCGCAAGCCGACAAAGACCGCCTGCTGGCCATGACGCCCGCCACCTATGTCGGCAAGGCCGCTGAGCTGGCGCGCCGGGTTTGAACATGGATCGCCACGCCGCTTCGCGCCTCGCGATGACAGTCATTCAGTCATTGCGAACGCAGTGAAGCAATCCACACCATGGCCCTCAAATCCACCATCTACAAGGCGAACCTTTCCATCGCCGACATCGACCACGGCTACTACGCCGACCATGCGCTCACCCTGGCTCGCCACCCCAGCGAGACCGACGAGCGCATGATGATCCGCCTGCTGGCGCTGGCCCTCAACGCCCACGAGCTGCAGGACACCTGCGGCGGCGACGGCACGCTGGCCTTTGGCGCGGGCCTGTCCGACCCGGACGACCCAGATCTCTGGCTCAAGGACTTCACAGGCCAGACCCGCCTGTGGGTCGAAGTCGGCCAGCCTGAAGACAAACCTTTGACCAAAGCCTGCCAGAAGGCCGACGCGGTGCGGCTGTACTGTTTCAGCCATTCGGCAGACGTCTGGTGGAAGGGCATCGAAAACAAGCTCACCCGCTTGGACAAGCTGCAGGTGTTTCGCGTGCCCACCGAGGCTTCGCAAGAGCTGGCCAAGATGGCCGAGCGCAGCATGCAGCTGCAGGCCACGGTGCAGGACGGCGCCGTCACACTCAGCGGCGACAACGGTGGCGTGCACATCGAACTCACGCGCTGGAAGTGATCAGGCTTTCAGGTCCAGCAGCGTCTGGGCCTGTGCAGCTGCACGTGCCTGCTGGCGGTCTTCTGCCGCACGCTCGGCGTATTTGTTGAAACGCCAGGACGTGCCCTCGATCGTGATGCGGCGCCAGACTTGGCGCTTTTCACCAGGACTCATCTCGGGCCACAGCTGCACCTCTTCAAAGGTGCGACCACAGCCCTTGCACATCTCATCGCCCTGGCTGGTCGAGCAAATGGCTATGCAGGGCGTATCGGGCGTGCTGGCATACCAGTCCTGAAAAGCCTCGGCCGCTGTCAATGGAAGGCTGAACTCATCAGCCAATTCCTCGTGATGGAAGACCATCAGCGCATACACCTCAGCCAGCGCTTGCAACTCGCAGGCAAGCGCCGCCCCTACCGTGGTGGGGCGTTTGGCCCGCCAGTGGTTAATGGCGGCTTCAATGTCGGTGATATGGATTCCGGCCATGGTTCAATCATTGCAAGGGCACTGATCATAGCGGTACAACCAAGTCTCAGATTCGGTGCCTACTCGTGCGTACGCTGAGCCACATGGTAAAGGCCAGAATCCCAACGACCACCCCAAGGGACAGCAGCACTGGAATTTTGACCACATCGATCAAAACCATCTTGGTGCCAATGAACAGCAAGATGACCGCCAGACCGTAGCTGAGCAAATGAAAACGCGCTGCCACAGCCGCCAACAAGAAGTACATGGCGCGCAGGCCCAGTATGGCAAACACGTTGCTGCTGAGCACGATAAAGGGATCTTCAGTGATGGCAAAGATTGCCGGAATCGAGTCCACCGCAAAAATTACATCGGTCAGGGCGATTAGGCAGATCACCATGAACAGCGGCGTGGCAATCTTGCGGCCATTTTCCAGTGTGAAAAATTTCTCACCGTCGTACTGCTGGCTCACGGGCAAGACCTTGCGCAGCAATTTGAGGGCTGGATTGCTGTCCAGCGTTTGCTCCTGGCCGGCTGCGATCCACATCTTGAGGCCTGTCAGGATCAGGAAGGCGCCAAACAAGTAAAGCATCCAGTGAAATTCGGCCAGTAGCCAGCCGCCCACCAGAATCATCAAGGCGCGCAGCACAATGGCGCCGACAATGCCAATCATCAGTACCCGCTTCTGAAACGCCGGTGGCACCGAAAAGTAGGTGAACACCATCAGAAACACAAAGATGTTGTCGACCGCCAGGCTCTTCTCAATCAAGTAGCCGGTCAGAAACTCCAGCGCACGGGTGTTGGCCTCGGCAACTGAGCCGGTGCTGTCACGAACTGCCCACCAGAACAAAGCGTTAAACGCCAAGCTGAGCACGACCCAAAGGATCGACCAGTTCAGGGCCTGCCGGAAATTGACGGTGTGCGAGCCTTTGCGATTGAGCAGCACAAAATCAGTGAACAGGGCGAACAACACAATCGCCACAAAAGTCGCCCACAGCCAGGCAGGCGCAACGGTTTGGAAAATGGATTCCATGAAACAAGACCTTTCAGTTGAACATCTCAAAAGGTCTTGCGGGAGGATGATGGAACATCTCTGCGGGCCCGGTGTCGGTCAGACACGTACTGACGGGCGGCTCGCATCACGGAACAAACCATGAGTCGCTACTCCCCTTTTGATCAACGTATTATTCGACAGCGCAGCATTCACAGACCCAGTGGAGCCAAATTACCCCAGACTTTGTGGGTGTTCACCCAGCTCAGGATCGTTTGGCGTCTTCGAGTTGCTGCGCACGCAGCAGGTTCTGAATTTCGCGCAGCCGGCTGTCGATGATGGCGGCTTCAATTTGGTCCGCTGCATGCAACGTGGTTTTGCGGGCCAGGTCTTGCGCAGCGCGAAAACGGTCAATGGCACCTGTCCAGTCCAGCAAGGCGGCTTGGGCTTCGCCTTCGGCGCGCAGCGCGGCCAAGGGAGCGTTCTTGGCGGCATAGAGTTGACCCAGGGTGTTCCAGGTCTGGGCGTCGTGCGGCGCCAATTGCACGTATTGGCGTAGCGTTTGTGTGAGCACAGGTGTCATGGCTTGGCCTGGCAGGTGCAGCAGGGCTTGAGCCAGGGCCAGTCGTTCTGGCCGCTCTGCGGGAATGGTTTTGCCATCAGCACTGAGCAGCTGCAGTGCCGCAGCGTATTGCCTTTGTGCCAGGCGGATGTCGGCCTGCAGCAAGCGGGTCAGCCGCTGCGCGCTCGATGTGGCTGCGGTAGGCGTATGCAGCAGTTGCATCAGCCGTTCGGATTGGGCCCAGGCTTGGGCAAAGTCTTTGAGCCGCAGGTGAGCCAGGGCGCTGGCGTACAGGCTGCCTGCTTGGGTGACGGGGGCCGCTTGAGGTATGGCGGGCGACGTGGCCAGCGTGCGCAGCGCATCGACTTGGTTGGACGCAAGTACACGCGCCCGTGCGGCCAGCAGCGCCTGGTCCCACCGCACAGCTACGGGGGGCAGGTTGCGCAGCAAGGACTGGCGCGCCTGCATGTCGGCGATGCGCTCGGTCGTCAGCGGGTGACTGCGCAGGTAGGGGTAATCGCCGTTGTCGTTGAGCGCAGCAGCTTGTTGCAGTTTGCCAAACATGCTGACAAAACCACGGGGGTCGTAGCCTGCATCGCGCATGACACCAAAGCCCACGCGGTCGGCCTCGCGCTCCATGTCGCGCGAATAGCTCAGCTGGGCTTGCGCAGCGGCCGCCTGGCCGCCGACGATCAGGGCTTGTGCGCCTTGGGCCGAGTGGCTGGCCGCAATGGCGCCCAAGATGAGCGAACCGATCACCCACGGCGTCATGCGTGCCTGGTCGTCCATGGAACGGGCAATGTGGCGTTGCGTGACGTGGCTGAGCTCGTGCGCCAACACCGAGGCCAGCTCGTCGTCCGAGCTGACGGTGGCAATCAGCCCCAGGTTCACGCCCAGGTAACCTCCGGGCAGAGCAAAGGCGTTGATGCTGCGCTCATTGTTCAGAAGAATGCGCCAGGCAAAGCGGCTTTGCAGGTCCTCATCAAGCTCGCCGCGTTTTTTGGCGGCATCGAGCAAAGGAGCCCACAGGCGTGCAATGTATTCGTCCAGCACCGGATCTTGCAGATAGTCCGGGTCGCGGTAAAGCACGCGAGCAATACGGTCGCCCCATTGACGCTCGGCACTGGCCGACAGGCCCTCGGGCCCGCCCAGATTGGGCAACTCGTTGCGTTGGGCCAGTGCGGGCGGCACGGCCAAAGTGACGCTGAGCAGGGCGCAGCCCAGACGCTGCCAGGTGGGGCGGGAGGAAAACTTCATGCGTGTGCGTGGTGTTGACGCCATCATAGGACCGTTATCATGCAGGCAACACGTCAAGCCCTTGTAAACACATGTCTTCTTCTAGCAATTCAGGTGAGTTGACCCATTTTGATGCCCAGGGTCAGGCGCACATGGTCGATGTGGGGGCCAAGGCCAGCACGCACCGCGTGGCCGTCGCGCGCGGACGCATCAGCATGCTGCCCGCCACGTTGGCACTGGTGCAGTCTGGTACCGCCAAAAAGGGCGATGTGCTGGGTATTGCCCGCCTGGCCGGCATCATGGGCGCCAAGAAGACAAGCGATTTGATTCCGCTGTGCCATCCCATCGCACTTACACGTGTAGCGGTGGAGTTTGAAGTGGACGCTGCTGCCAACGCTATTGAGTGCACCGCCACTGCAGAGTGCTCAGGACAGACCGGGGTGGAGATGGAAGCCTTGACCGCAGTGCAGGTGGCGTTGCTCACCGTGTACGACATGTGTAAAGCCGTGGACCGCGGCATGACCATTTCAGATGTGCGCCTGCTGGAAAAGAAGGGCGGCAAGTCGGGGCATTGGGTGGCTTAACCAGCTTTCGGTGTCAGCGCAATGG
>CAZPTM010000013.1:0-15339 GCA_964589665.1 uncultured Limnohabitans sp.
CACGTCAGAGGCGCGGTACTCCTTGAACTCATAGTCCATGGAGGCATAACCGCGGCTGACCGATTTGAGCTTATCAAAGAAGTCCAGCACGATTTCGCCCAGTGGCATTTCGTAAGTAAGCATGACCTGCTTGCCGTGGTAGGCCATATTGATCTGCACGCCACGCTTTTGGTTGGCCAACGTCATGACCGGGCCCACATAGTCTTGTGGCATGTAAAGGTGTACTGTAACGATAGGCTCGCGGATTTCCTGAATACGGCCAACGTCTGGCATCTTGGAGGGGTTCTCCACCTGCATGACCTCGCCATCTCCTTTGACCACTTCGTACACCACGCTCGGAGCGGTGGTGATCAGGTCTTGGTCAAACTCGCGTTCCAGGCGTTCCTGCACGATTTCCATGTGCAACAAGCCGAGAAAGCCACAGCGAAAGCCAAAGCCCAAGGCCTGTGAAACTTCAGGTTCGTATTGCAGAGCGGCGTCATTGAGCTGGAGTTTTTCCAACGCATCGCGAAGCTGGTCGTACTCGCTGGCTTCGGACGGATACAGACCCGCAAACACCTGTGGTTTGACTTCTTTGAAACCGGGCAGGGGTTCTGTGGCGAAGGCCAGGTTGGCGCCACTGGAGGTTTTGATAGCCGTGATGGTATCGCCCACCTTGGCGGCCTTGAGTTCCTTGATGCCGGCAATGATGAAGCCGACCTCTCCCGCATTGAGCGCGTCACGCGATTCGTTGGCTGGCGTAAAAACCCCCAACTTTTCTGCACCGTAGAGCGCACCTGTCGCCATGAGTTTGATGCGGTCACCGCGGTTGAGCTTGCCATCCACCACGCGCACCAGCATGACCACACCCACATAGCTGTCAAACCAGCTGTCGATGATCATGGCGCGTAAAGGTGCGTCAGGGTTGCCGCGTGGCGCAGGCACCTTGGCCACCACCATCTCCAGAATATCTTCCACGCCCATGCCCGTCTTGGCCGAACAGGGAACCGCCTCGGAAGCATCGATGCCAATCACATCTTCAATTTCCTGCTTGGCATTGTCTGGGTCGGCCTGAGGCAGATCCATCTTGTTGAGCACTGGCAGCACTTCCACGCCCAAGTCCAGCGCGGTGTAGCAGTTGGCTACAGTTTGGGCTTCCACGCCCTGGCTGGCATCAACCACCAACAATGCGCCTTCGCAAGCCGACAGCGAGCGACTGACTTCATAGGAGAAATCCACGTGGCCGGGCGTGTCGATCAGGTTGAGGTTGTAGACCTGACCGTTCTTGGCTTTGTAGTGCAGCGCAGCGGTCTGCGCCTTGATGGTGATGCCGCGCTCTTTTTCAATGTCCATGGAGTCGAGCACCTGCTCACTCATTTCGCGATCAGACAGCCCTCCACAGCGCGAAATGATCCGATCGGCCAGCGTGGACTTGCCGTGATCAATGTGGGCAATGATGGAGAAATTTCGAATGTGGTTCATCAACAGCGCCTGCCAGATGTCTTGTGTTTGTGTGCTTCACAGCCAGAAAAAAAGGGCGCGTCTCACTCGGACGCGCCCTGAACCAACAATCTATGGCAACTGCGATAGTTGGGTCTTCATTGTAGGCAAAACCGCCTGTTTGAACAGGGCGGCAAGCCGGCCAAAGGCCGTTGCCAAGTCACAACACATTAATTTATTCACAGTTTATCCACAAATCATGTGGACAAAATTCTGGACAAGCTGTGCGTGAAATGTGGATGCCCGGTGCATGCCAGCTGGATGTCTCACATCGTGAACTGGCTCTTGCGCTTTATGCCATCAATTGCTGGTCAAGGTGGCCTATTTTAGCTAATCGCGTTATGAACTAGAGATGAAGTTGGCTTGCACTTACATCATTTATTTTTTCGCATCCGTTGCGTAAATCCCAAAACAAGGCCCCTTGCCCTCAAGGGACAAGAGGCCTCTTGACAAAGCGGGAATCTGGCTTAGGTCCGTACCAAAACGTACTGCACCGTCTCGCCCCGGCGCACAAGCACCGTGATGACCTTGCCTTTTTCCAGGTCCGCAACTGCGGCAGTGAAATCGGCCACCTGCAAGACCTGCTGGTTGCCGACGGCCAGCACTACATCACCTTCACGCAAGCCTGCACGTGCACCCGCACCTTGCGCAGCCGTGACCCGCACGCCACCATCGAGACGAAGCCTTTTCTTTTGCTCAGAAGTCAGGTTGGCCACACTCAAGCCCAGGACGTTGCCCGCTTGTGCTTGCTCGACCCCTGCATTGGTATCGGCTTGAACTTTGTCGGCAGGCAATTCACCCACAGTCACAATCAGTTTGCGTTGTGTGCCGCGGCGAAACACCTGCATTTCGGATTTGGTACCGGGTTTGGTATTACCCACAATGCGAGGCAGGTCGGACGCCTTGTCGATGGGTTTACCGTCGAACTGCACAATGATGTCACCTGCCTGCAAACCCGCTTTTTCTGCAGGGCCACCGGCCTCGACCATGCGCACCAGAGCGCCACGCGCTTTGCCCAAGCCGATGGACTGCGCAACTTCGGGACTGACCTGATCAATCTGCACACCGACGCGGCCACGTGTCACATGGCCATTGGCGCGAATCTGATCACTCATGCGCATCGCCTCATCCATCGGGATCGAGAACGAAATCCCCATATAACCACCAGAGCGTGAGTAGATCTGGCTGTTGATGCCCACCACCTCGCCACGCATATTGATCAATGGTCCGCCCGAGTTGCCAGGGTTGATCGCTACGTCGGTCTGGATGAAGGGCAAATAATCGCCAGTGTCGCGTTGTTTGGCGCTCACGATACCTGCAGTTACGGTGTTTTCCAGACCAAAGGGCGAGCCAATGGCAATCACCCATTCGCCCACCTTGAGCTGGCTCACATCACCTACTTTGACGGCAGGCAGATTACTGGCCTGCACCTTCACCACCGCCACATCCGAGCGTTTGTCGAGCCCAACCACTTTGGCTTTAAGCTCGCGCTTGTCTGCCAGCGTGACAAGCACCTCATCGGCGCCGTCAACCACATGGGCATTGGTCATGATGAAACCATCGGCCGTGAGGATAAAACCTGACCCCACCCCGCTAGGCCGCAACTCACCATCGCCTTGTCCACCGCGGCGACGAGGCCCCGGTTGCTGAGGCTGCTGGGGCATGCCCGGGAAGGGCGCGCCAAAAAAGCGGCGGAAAAATTCCTGCATGTCTGGGTCCATGCCACCATCAACAGAATCGGCCTGTGGGCGAACGCGCTCCATGGTCCGGATGTTGACTACCGAGGGCCCCACCGCATCAACCAATGCCGTGAAATCTGGCAGTCCTTTGACCAACGACGAATTCACTGCGCTAGGACTGGCAGCGCTGACGGTGGATTGCGCCTGCACACTTTGTGTCCAGAGCATGACGCCTGCACCCAGCATGAGCACAGTACAAGCTGCGACCACTAGCTTCTTGTTGACAGTGATGGTTTTCATGGCTGACTCCTGCAATGAAAATGAAACAAGGACTCGTATTTGAACAAATGCTCAATACATGTGCTCATCTTGCCCGAGAGATTTATGTCGAATGTGAGGGCTGTGTAAAGTTTTTTCCAGTGTGCGCCGCCACAGCACAACGCATCAAATGCCAGCTTGCAGAGCCATCGCGTTCAAGCAGCCACAGATCACGCCAGCGCAACTGCGCATCCACGGGTATCAAGACGCGTAGCCACAGCCGATCTCCAGCGTCCCACAACACCCTCACATGCCGCAAAGGCAAGGTCTTTTCACCTTGCAGATAGCTCCACTGTCCCTCCAGCCATTGCAACTGTCCGTCGCACAAAGACTGATTGCGCTGGTAATCCCACAAAGCCAAACCCAGCACCAACGCAAGCGGCAAAGTCACACCCCACGACAACGACCAATGCGCCGAGCCCCACAACAACACAGGCCCCGAGAGCACCACCAATGCCAACAGTAACCATGGTGCACGAAGGCCCCAAAGAAAAAGCCCCACCGGGTATTGCACGGGTGGGGCTGATCGCATGTTATCTGTTGTGGTTAAACGCGCTTGAAAACCAAAGTGCCGTTGGTACCACCAAAACCAAAGTTGTTTTTGACGGCCACATCGATCTTGAGGTCTCGCGCTGTATTGGCGCAATAGTCGAGATCACACTCAGGATCTTGGTTGACCAGATTGATGGTCGGCGGAACTTTCTGATTGTGCAAAGCCAGTACAGTGAACACACTCTCAATACCACCGGCACCACCCAAGAGGTGACCCGTCATGGACTTGGTTGAGCTGACCACCATCCTTTTGGCATGATCACCCAACGCCGCCTTGATGGCATTGGTTTCATTCACATCACCCAAGGGCGTGGAAGTACCGTGCGCATTGAGGTAGTCCACCTGATCGGCGTTGATACCGGCATTACGAAGTGCATTCAACATGGCGCGGCGGGGACCGTCCATATTGGGTGCGGTCATGTGACCTGCGTCTGCACTCATGCCATAACCGCCCAGTTCAGCGTAGATCTTGGCGCCACGGGCTTTGGCGTGTTCGTACTCTTCGAGCACCAGCACGCCCGCGCCCTCACCCAGCACAAAACCATCGCGGTCCTTGTCCCAGGGGCGAGAGGCTGCAGCGGGGTCGTCATTGCGGGTAGACAGCGCGCGCATGGCTGCAAAGCCGCCCACGCCCAGAGGCGAGACAGTGGCTTCGGAGCCGCCAGCGATCATGACGTCGGCATCGCCGTACTCGATCAAGCGGCCGGCTTCGCCAATGCTGTGCAAACCGGTTGTGCAGGCAGTCACCACGGCCAGGTTCGGGCCCTTGAAGCCAAAACGCATGGACACGTGGCCAGAGATCATGTTGATGATCGAGGCCGGCACAAAGAAAGGAGAAATACGACGTGGGCCGCGGTTGGTGTATTCGGCATGGGTTTCTTCGATCATTGGCAGACCGCCAATGCCCGAACCAATCACCACACCAATACGGCAGGCCTCTTCTTCACCCAGGGCTTCACCAGTGGCCAAGCCCGCATCGGCTACAGCTTGTGCAGCTGCGGCAATGCCGTAGTGGATGAACGAGTCCATGGTCCGCGCCTCTTTGGCGCTGATGTAGGACTCCAGATCAAAGCCTTTGACTTCGCCCGCGATCTTGCACGCCAAGGCAGAAGCATCGAACTTGCTGATCAGGCCAATGCCGGATTTCCCGGCAAGCAGGTTTGACCATGCATCCGCCACCGTGTTGCCCACGGGGCTGATACATCCCAAACCCGTGACAACAACACGGCGCCGGGTCATGGGCAATTAGGCCTTCTTGCTGTTGGCGTAGTCGATCGCAGCTTGCACCGTGGTGATTTTTTCTGCGTCTTCGTCGGGAATCTCGATGCCGAACTCGTCTTCGAGTGCCATCACCAGTTCCACCGTGTCCAGGGAGTCAGCGCCCAGATCGGCCACAAAGGCTTTTTCGTTGGTCACTTGGGACTCTTCAACGCCGAGTTGTTCAGCAATGATTTTTTTGACACGTGCTTCGATATCGCTCATGGATTCCCTCTAAGGGTTGTAAAAAAATGTCATTTTACCCGCATGTGGGGCTGAGTTTTCATGCGCCCGATCAGGCCATGAACATCCCGCCGTTCACATGCAGTTCTTGTCCGGTCACATAACCGGCTTGCGCGCCAGCCAAATAAGCCACCGCATGGGCAATGTCCTGGGGTTTGCCCAGGTGCCCCAGCGGGATCTGCCCCAGCAGGGCTTTTTGTTGCTCTTCAGGCAGCGCAGCTGTCATGTCGGTCTCAATAAAGCCCGGCGCCACACAGTTGACGGTAATACCGCGGCTGCCCAATTCACGCGCCAAAGCACGGGTCATGCCTGCGACACCCGCTTTGGCGGCAGCATAGTTGGCCTGACCGGGATTGCCCGAGGCGCCCACTACACTGGTGATGCTGATGATGCGGCCATAGCGCTGCTTCATCATGGGACGGATCACGGCGCGGCTCATGCGGAACACGGCACGCAAATTGGTGTCGGCCACAGCGTCCCAGTCGTCGTCTTTCATACGCATGGCCAAGGTGTCGCGGGTGATGCCGGCATTGTTGACCAGCACTTGCAGACCGCCGTGCTCCTTGACGATGGCGTCAATCAAGGCCTCGCCAGCGGTGGCATCTGTCACGTTCAGGTTTGCACCGCGGCAGCCCGCATAGGCCGACAGGGCCTGGCTGATCTTGGCTGCACCGTCGTCAGACGTTGCGGTACCAATGACGATGAAACCGTTCTGGGCCAACTGCAGCGCAATGGCGGCACCGATACCGCGCGATGCGCCCGTGACCAGGGCTACTTGTTTGTCGCTCATGCGAGGGCTCCTTTAACTTCAGCCAGGGTGGCAGGATCAAACAGCGCCAACCCGTTCAATTCAGCGTCAATGCGCTTGGTCATGCCTGCCAGTACCTTGCCGGGGCCGCACTCCACCAGTGTGGTGACGCCACGCGCCTTGATGGCCTGCACGCATTCGACCCAACGCACTGGACCAAAGGCCTGACGGTACAGGGCGTCACGGATACGGTCTGCATCGGTTTGCACCACCACATCGATGGTGTTCACCACCGGAATTTCCGGCGCGGCCAGTTCCAGCGTAGCGAGCTTTTCGCGCAGCTTCTCGGCGGCAGGCTTCATAAGACTGGAGTGAAAAGGTGCCGACACAGGCAGCAGCAGGGCGCGCTTGGCCCCCATACCCTTAAGCACTTCGCAGGCCTTGTCCACGCCGGCCTTGGTGCCAGCGATCACGGTCTGCGCCGCATCATTAAAGTTCACGGCCTCCACCACTTCCGCGCTGCCCGCGCCAAAGCTGGCTTGCGCCTCTTTGCAGCCTTCCATGACCTTGTCAGACGCCAGGCCCAATACAGCGGCCATGGCGCCCACGCCCACAGGCACGGCTTCCTGCATGGCCGCAGCGCGCAAACGCACCAGCGGCGCAGCCTGCGCCAGCGTCAATACACCCGAAGCCACCAAAGCGGTGTACTCGCCCAGCGAGTGCCCCGCCACCACGGCAGGCTTGGCACCGCCCTCGGCCAGCCAGGCGCGGTAAGCAGCCACACCCGCCACCAGCATCACGGGCTGGGTGTTGGTGGTCAGCGCCAGTGCTTCCTTGGGACCGTCCTTGATCAATTGCGTCAGGTTCTCACCCATCGCGTCAGAAGCTTCTTTGAGGGTTTCTAGCACAGCGGGGTGGTCACCCCAGGCGTCCAGCATGCCCACCGATTGCGAGCCCTGGCCGGGGAATACAAAAGCAAATGTCGTCATGTTCTGCGAGTAAAAAAACAAACAGGGAATCAGAATTTCACCAGGACCGAGCCCCAGGTGAAGCCACCGCCCACGCCTTCGAGCATGAGGTTCTGGCCGCGCTGAATACGGCCATCGCGCACTGCGGCATCCAGCGCCAGAGGAATGGAGGCTGCCGAGGTGTTGCCGTGCTGATCGACGGTGACCACCACTTTTTCCAAAGGCATCTTGAGCTTTTTGGCCGTGCTTTGCATGATGCGGATATTGGCCTGGTGCGGAATCAACCAGTCAATGTCACTGTCTTGCAAACCGGCTTTGGTCAGGCTGGCACGTGCAGTTTCTTCCAGCACGCCCACAGCCAGCTTGAACACAGCCTGGCCGTCCATCTTGAGCACAGGGTCGCCCAGAACATTGCCGCCAGACACATGGCCCGGCACAGACAAAATATCGCGGTGCTTGCCATCGGCGTGGATGTCTGTGGCCAAAATACCGGCTGTAGTACTGGCTTCGAGCACAACGGCACCCGCGCCATCACCAAACAGCACACAGGTGGTGCGATCCTTGAAGTCCAAAATGCGACTGAACACTTCAGCGCCAATGACCAGGGCCTTGCTGGCCGAGCCGGCACGGATCATGGCGTCAGCCACGGTCACGGCATAGATAAAGCCGCTGCACACCGCCTGCACGTCAAACGCAGGGCAGCCCGCAGCACCCAATTTGTTTTGCACCATGGTCGCCACCGATGGAAACACCATGTCCGGCGTCGAGGTGGCCACAATGATCAAATCCAGTTCGCTGGCACTGATCCCCGCCATCTCCAGGGCACGGCGAGCGGCCTCGGTCCCCAGATCGCTGCTGCCGACACCTGCGTCGGCAAAATGGCGGGCGCGAATGCCTGTGCGCTCCACGATCCATTCATCAGAGGTTTCAATACCTTGTGCGGCCAACTCTGCAGCCAGATCGGCGTTGGTCAGCCTCCGGGGGGGCAAGAAGCTGCCGGTGCCTGCAATTCGTGTGTATGTATTCATGTGGTTGTACCGGTCGTGGCGGCCTGCCCCGTGCCCAACAAAGGCGCGGCATGGGCAATGCGTGAACGCACCCGCTCCAGCAATTGGTTACGCGCTGCATCATACGCCCGCGCCAAAGCCTGTTCGAAAGCCACCTCGTCGGCAGAACCATGGCTCTTGAACACCAGGCCGCGCAAGCCCAGCAAAGCCGCACCGTTGTAGCGACGGTGGTCCACTTTCTTTTTAAATGCAGATAGCACCGGAAGCGCCATGATGGCGACAAGTTTTGTGAAAATGTTGCGAGAAAAGGATTCTTTCAGGAAAGCGCCCACCATGGTTGCCAGGCCTTCGCTGGCTTTCAGCGCCACATTGCCCACGAAACCATCACATACCACGATGTCGGTCGTGCCTTTGAAAATATCGTTGCCTTCGACGTTGCCAAAAAAGTTCAAATCACCCGAATTACCAGCTGATCGCAGCAATTCACCGGCTTTTTTGATGATTTCATTGCCTTTGATGACTTCTTCACCAATATTGAGCAGTCCCACCGAGGGCTGCTCCTTGTTTTCCAGGGCCGACACCAAGGCTGAGCCCATGACTGCGAACTGAAGCAAATGTTCTACCGTGCAGTCCACATTGGCCCCCAAATCAAGCATGGTGGTCCCGCCCCCTTTGGCATTGGGCATTTGGGCAGCAATGGCCGGACGGTCAATCCCGTCCATCGTTTTCAGCAAATAACGGGCCACGGCCATCAAGGCCCCCGTGTTGCCCGCAGACACCGCCGCATCGGCCACGCCTGTTTTAACCTGTTCGATGGCCACGCGCATGGACGAATCCTTTTTCTTGCGCAAGGCCACTTCAACAGGGTCATCCATTTCCACCACTTCACTGGCCGTTACCACCGTCGCGCGCGGATCGGACCAGGCTGTCAGCGCCTCGGGTTTACCTACCAGCAACAAACGCGCATCGGGGTGAGTTGCCAAAAAACGTTGACATGCCACCATCGTCACACGTGGGCCATGGTCACCGCCCATGCAATCGACAGACAGGGTGATGGGGGAGTTGGCAGTCATGATGTCAGAACAAAGAATTCATCGCACAAAAAAACAAAGCCCGATGCTACCGTGTATTCAGTAGCTCGGGCCTTGGTCAGGCAAGTGGGACTAACCCATCAAGCTTCGTTTTTGGTCTTCAGAACCTTGCGACCACGGTAGAAACCGTTGGGGCTGATGTGGTGGCGCAGGTGCACTTCACCAGTGGTGGGCTCGACAGCGATACCCGGCACGCCCAGGGCGTTGTGGGAACGGTGCATGCCGCGCTTGGAAGGCGATTTTTTGTTTTGCTGAACAGCCATGATGGCTCCTTGAAAGCTAGACGCCGCGCGGTTTTTGTGAGCTGGCGCAGCTTCGGTTGAACACAGGTTGCATCAGCCGCGCACAAAGCACCGGCTAAGCAAAGCATGAGATTATAGCCCAAGACGACCAGGCTGTCACTTGCCTGATGAGCGGCCTTTTAGTGCTGCCAGCGCCGCAAAGGGGTTCTCACGTTGGGGCAACTCCTCTTCACCCACGCTTTGGGCAGGCAAACCCTTGGGGCAAACCTCATGGCGAGGCACCAGAGGCAAGGCCATGATGAGTTCGTCCTCAATCAGGGCCAAAGCATCAAAATCCTTGGCCAGCACCAGCACATCGTCATCCAGCGTATCGTCAAGCTCGGCCGCCGTGGCCTCATCGGCGACAAACAAAATATCCCGATCCACGAGCAGGGGCAACACCGCTGACGTCAGACAACGCTGACACGTCATTTCCACTTCGGCTTGCGCCTGCACATGAACCCAGACCTCGTCGGCAGCACCCGTGCGCGGCTGCAAACGCCCAGCCAGCTGCCATTGCACCTGCAATGTCTTCCAGCCAGCGTGAGCAGACTCCTCGCGCAGACGTGCCCACTCCTGCAGGAAAGAACGGCCCTGCGCCTGCCCTTGCGCCCGGGCAAAAGCGCGCACATCCAAGTGTGATGCATCAAATTTCGTATCCATGCCCGGCAGTGTAAGAGAATCACACCCATGACCCAGACACTTTCTCAACCCAGCCGCACCGTGGTGCTGGGGTCCACCTCACGCTACAGACGCGAACTGCTCTCGCGCCTGAACCTGTCCTTCGAAGTGGCCGCCCCGCACGTGGACGAGACCCCGCAAACTGGCGAAGCCCCCCACAAACTGGCCTTGCGCCTTGCGCTGGCCAAAGCGCGCGCCGTGGCGCAAACCCACCCCGAAGCCGTGGTCATCGGCTCCGACCAGGTGGCCGACCTGGACGGACTCCCGTTGGGCAAGCCCGGCAACCACGAGCGCGCCGTGCAGCAGCTGCGCCAGATGCGTGGTCACACCGTGGTGTTCCAGACCGCGCTGGCGGTGGTGTGTCTGGCCACCGGTTTCGAGCAGGTCGATCTGGCCGCCGTGCGTGTGAAATTCCGCGACCTGACGGACACAGAAATCGAGAATTACCTGCAGACCGAAAAGCCTTACGACTGTGCAGGCAGCGCTAAAAGCGAGGGCTTGGGCATCTCCCTGCTCGACGCCATCGACAACGACGACCCCACCGCGCTGGTGGGCCTGCCCTTGATCCGTACCGCGCGCATGCTGCGCGCTGCAGGAGTCCAGCTGCTGTGAACACACCTGCCCTAGGCCGCTTGTTGCTGGTCCCCACACCCTTGGACTTTGGCTGCACCCACCAGGCCCCCATTGAAGACGTGCTGCCGCTGGCCACCTTGCGGGCCGCTGCCCAAACCACCCACTGGATCACTGAAAACGCCAAATCGACACGCGCTTTTCTCAAGCGCGTCGGCGAGCAACAGACATTGGCCTCGCCGCTGCAAGCTCAGACCATCACCGAACTGCCTCGCGAAGTGCACAAAAAGGGCGACCACAAGGCGGGCGGTTTTGATGCCAAACCCCTGCTTCAGGCCGCGCTGCAAGGACACGATGTCGCCCTGGTCAGCGAAGCCGGCATGCCCGCTGTGGCCGACCCTGGAAGCTCAGTGGTACGCGCAGCGCATGATCTGGGGCTGCAGGTGCTACCCCTGGTTGGACCCGTATCTTTGTTGCTGACGTTGGCGTCCAGCGGTTTGAATGGACAAAACTTTGCTTTCGTAGGCTACCTGCCACAAGACAGTGGCGAGCGAGCAGCTCGGCTCAAGCAACTGGAAACCCTGGCCCTCAAAACTGGACAGACCCAGATGTGGATCGAAACGCCCTACCGCAACCCCGCCATGTTCAGCGCTGCGCTGCAGGCGCTGCACCCCAACACCCGTTTGGCCATTGCCAGCGGCCTAACCTTGGACAGCGCCTGCATCCTAAGCCGCAGCATTGCAGCCTGGAAAAAATCGCCGACAGGCCCTGACGCACAAACGCCAGCCGTTTTTGCGATTGGCGCTTGAAGAACTAATCGTCTATCAGCGCAAGACGGGCTGCTGATGTAACGCCTTGACCGAAGCCTCGCCCATGGCTGCGCCAAAGCGCTTGGCCAGGCGCTCGGCCATGTTTTCGTAGCGGGTGTAGTCGATCACATCAGCCGCCTGCACCACCTCGCGAGCCACGCCATCCAGACTGCTCAAGCCATCAGCCAAGCCCATCTCGACGGCTTGCTCACCCGTCCAGAACAAACCACTGAACATATCAGGCGTTTCCTTCAGCCGATCGCCCCTACCTTGACGCACCGCCGTGATGAACTGCTCGTGAATCTGATCCAGCATGGCTTGCGCATGTGTTCGTTGCTTGGCCGTTTGCGGACTGAAAGGATCCATAAAGCCCTTGTTTTCGCCGGCTGTCATCAAGCGACGCTCAACGCCCAATTTATCCATCAGACCGGTAAAACCAAAGCCATCCATCAGCACGCCAATGCTGCCCACGATGCTGGCCTTGTCCACGAAAATTTTGTCTGCCGCAGAAGCCAGGTAATAAGCCGCAGAAGCGCACGATTCTTCTACCACCGCGTAAATAGGTTTGCCATGGAGTTTGCGCAGGCGGCGAATTTCGTCGTACATCAAACCGGCTTGAACCGGCGAGCCGCCAGGTGAATTGATCACCAGCACCAATGCGCGCGAACCTTCATCTTCCAGCGCGCTGCGCATGGCAGCCATGATGTTTTCGGCGCTGGCATCGGTGCCATCGCCAATTTCACCTTTGATAGCCACCATGGCGGTGTGCGGCAAGGAAGGGCTGACCACTGGCGCGTTGTAACTCACCAGGCTCCAAACCACCACACCCGCCAACAACAGCCACATCAGGCGGAAAAACATTTTCCAGCGACGCGCAGAACGCTGCTCGGCCAGCATTTGGCTCATCAAGCTGCGCAAGGCTTCACGCTCCCAAGGTGCTTGTGAAGCTTCGGGCTGTACTGACGTTTCAGCTTGGAAAGGTTCTTGCTCTTGCATCGGGGATTCAAAATTCAAAAGGCTTGAGGTTGTAGGCAGTATGCCAGTAGACCACTGCCCCTTCCTCGCTCAGGTCAATTTTGACCAAGCCGCCTCGGCACGGACCACCTGCACAAGCACCCGTATCAGGTGCATAGGTGGCGCCATGGGTGGCACACATCAGCCAACGCCCTGTATCGTCAAAAAAACGGTTGGGCTGGTAATCCATTTCCATGGCCACGTGGCTGCAGCGGTTCAGGTAAGCGTGCACCTGACCTTGATACCGGATGGCAAAAGCACGGCAAGTCTGCCCGCCATAGACCACATCAAACGGCACCGCCAGCCCCCCGTTTTGGAGGTCCCGGCTGTTGCACAAGGCAATGCGCTCGCTCATCAGACCCTCACGCGTAGGCCAGCAGCCAGTCGTGCAGTTCACGCACCGAATGCGCAATGTGCAAGGGCGTCAAGGCATGAAAAGCATCAGGCTCGTGCGCACCGTAACTCACGCCGATGCTGGCGCAGCCCGCATTCACGGCCATTTGCAAATCATGCGTGGTGTCGCCAATCATCAGGGTGCGCTCAGGCTCCACGCCAAATTCGCGCATCAGTTCGTGCAGCATGAGGGGACTGGGTTTACCTGCGGTTTCGTCTGCAGTGCGCGAGCCGTCAAACACCTGACGCAGCTCCACCGCATGCAAGGCCTCATCGAGGCCTACCCGGCTTTTGCCGGTGGCCACGGTGAGCCAGTGGTGGCGGGCCTTGAGCTCGGCCAGCATGGGCAGTACGCCTTCGAACAAGCTGATGTCGTGCTGATGCGCAAAGTAGTGGTGACGGTAGCGCTCGCCCAGCAAAGCGTGTTTTTCGCGCGGCACATCGGGCGCTGCGTGTGCCAATGCTGGAATCAAGGCCATGCCGATCACATACGAGGCCTGCTCGCGCGTGGGCACTTGCCCGCCCACATCTGCCACGGCCAGCTGGATGCAGCGGGTGATGATGGCTGTGGAATCGAACAGTGTGCCATCCCAATCGAAGGCAATCAGGTCAAACTGGCGCGGCCGGGAGCTGGACATGGTCAACGTACTCTTGAAGTTCTGGGGGCAACTCGGCCTGCAGCGCCACGCGCTGCGCGGTTGCCGGATGGTTGAACTGTAAACGCCAGGCGTGCAGGAACATGCGCTTGAGGCCCTGCTTTTGCAGCACTTTGTTCCAGTCAAAGTCACCGTATTTGTCATCGCCGGCAATCGGGTGGCCGTTGCTGGCCAAATGAACCCTGATCTGGTGGGTGCGACCGGTCTTGATGGTCACCTCCAGCAAGGTGCAGCCCTGCAAGCGTTGCGCCACCTTGACCAAGGTGATCGAACGCATGCCGTCCGGGTCGTCCTTGCCGGTCACTTTCACACGGCGTTCGCCATCCGGGAGCAGGTACTTGTGCAGCGGCTGGTCAATGACTTTGAGTTTGGCAGGCCACTCGCCCTGGACCAAAGCCAGGTAGGTCTTGCCGGTCTCACGTTCGCGAAACTGGTCCTGCAAATTTTTAAGTGCGCTGCGCTTTTTGGCGACCAGCAAAATGCCGCTGGTTTCGCGATCCAGCCGGTGCACCAGCTCCAGCAGCTTGGCCTGCGGGCGGGCCTGTCGCAGCTGCTCGATCACGCCAAAACTCACCCCGGAGCCGCCATGCACCGCCACCCCAGCTGGCTTGTCGATAGCCAGCACATGATCATCGTCCAGCAACAGGGGGAATTCACGGGCTGGGGCGGGATGTGCCGCTTTTTCAGCCACCTTGTCGGACACGCGCACCGGCGGCACGCGCACCTCGTCACCCGCCTCCACCCGGCTGTCGGCACTGCAGCGGCCCTTGTTGATGCGCACCTCGCCGCTGCGGATGATGCGGTACACATGGGTTTTGGGCACCCCTTTGAGGTGCCGCATGAGGAAATTGTCCAGCCGCTGTCCGGCGGATTCCTCATCCACCACCAACCATTTCACGGCAGGCGCAAAAATGGCCGTCTTGCCCCCTATAATGTCTTTCACTGGTTTTGGCTGTAAGTGGTTGATTTGAATGGAAATGAATTCCTGAAGAAGCAGGAGTTTAGTCCAGCATCCCACCCGCCGCTCCAGAAGGTCGATGCCAACGCCGGCACGACAGGCAAACTGAAGGCCCTCGCCAACAGTGGCCCGTCCTCCCGGTGTATGGGACGACGTCATGAAACACTGAATACGGAATACCCACATTCAGCAGCCTCAAAGCCCCAAGGCCAGGCGCTGCTGATCGGATCAAAGCGAGATGGTTGTACTGTTCGTCCAAGTGCTGAGCTGGTTGCAGCGGGTGATCGCACCCGTGCAAGCGCCCTCGCCTGCGCGAACCGAACTCGTCCTGGACACTGCAGAGCGTCTGCAGCAGTGGACGCAAACACCCAAACCCCTGACCTCGCCCCATCCACGCGCCCTGAACCCGCTGCCCGAGCCCGCGCTCGGCTAAATCGCGTTCGTCCCGGCAATTCCCTTCGTTTCTGACGTTAACCCGGCATCCGTGACCCCTTGAGGGTCGGTTAACAAGAAGAAGGAACGCATCATGAAACGGATGCTGATCAACGCCACGCAGGCCGAAGAACGCCGCCTGGCCATCGTCGACGGTCAAAAACTGCTCGACTACGAAATCGAAATCGAAGGGCGCGAGCAGC
>CAZPTM010000014.1:0-15178 GCA_964589665.1 uncultured Limnohabitans sp.
TTGTGGCCGCCATCATCGTGGCCTGGTTCAGCCGCCAGCGCGAATTCCGTGCCGATGCCGGTGCCGCCCAACTCATGGGCCGCAAGCAACCCATGATCAACGCCTTGGCGCGTTTGGGTGGTCTGCACAGTGCTGAGCTGCCCAAGACGGTGGCAGCCATGGGTATTGCGGGCGGCATTGGGCAGCTGTTTTCGACCCACCCGCCCATCGAAGAGCGCATCAACGCCCTGCAGGCGTTGTGATGCACAAGGTTTTCTGCCGGCTCAGCCCGGCAGAAAACCTTCAATCGAGAGGTAGCGCTCGCCCGTGTCGTAGTTGAAGCCCAGCACCGTGGCACCTGCGGGCAATTCAGGTAGTTTTTGGGCAATGGCTGCCAGCGTGGCACCTGACGAAATCCCTACCAGCAAACCTTCTTCGCGTGCCGACCGACGAGCATATTCGCGCGCAGCTTCGGCGTCTACCTGGATCACGCCGTCCAGCAACGATGTGTCCAGGTTGCGCGGTACAAAGCCTGCGCCAATGCCTTGAATCGGGTGGGGGGCTGGCGCACCACCCGAAATCACGGGCGATGCGGCAGGCTCGACCGCAAACACCTTGAGTTTGGGGAATTTGGCCTTAAGCACCTTGGCGGTGCCCGACAAGTGGCCGCCGGTGCCCACGCCGGTGATGAGTGCGTCAATCCCTTCAGGGAAGTCCGCCAGGATTTCCTGCGCAGTGGTTCGCATGTGTACGTCGACGTTGGCCGGGTTTTCAAACTGTTGCGGCATCCAGCTGCCCGGCGTCGAGGCCAGCAGTTCTTCGGCGCGTGCAATGGCGCCTTTCATGCCTTTCTCGCGTGGTGTCAAATCGAAGCTGGCGCCATACGCCAGCATCAGGCGGCGGCGTTCAATGCTCATGCTGTCGGGCATCACCAAAATGAGTTTGTAGCCTTTGACGGCAGCGACCATGGCCAACCCAATACCGGTGTTGCCCGAGGTGGGTTCGATGATGGTGCCGCCCGGCTGCAACAGGCCGCGTTGCTCGGCGTCCTCGATCATGGCCAGCGCAATGCGGTCCTTGACCGAGCCACCAGGGTTGCTGCGCTCGGATTTGATCCAGACGTTAGCGTGCGCACCAAACAGGCGGTTGATGCGAATGTGGGGGGTGCCGCCAATGGTTTCAAGAATGTTGTTGGCTTTCATGGTGTCGCGGGTATGTGTGAAATCAATGAAGGCATTGTGAGGCATCCTTTAGACACACACCGGCATGAGGGTATGGCCTGAGGTGATAATGACGGGGTGGAGCTTTCCAGACCGCCGCTGGTGCATGTGCCGAAAGGCCGCACTGGAGGAACGTCCGGACTGCACAGGACAGCGTAGGAGGTAACACCTCTCCACCGCAAGGTGAGGATCAGAGCAACAGAGACGAGTCGCATCCGGGTAACTTGGTGCGGGTGAAACGGGCAATCTCTACGCGCAGCAATACCAAGTAGGCCAGCGTTGATGTGGTTCCGCAGA
Organism: uncultured Limnohabitans sp.; assembly: GCA_964589665.1. Lineage (GTDB taxonomy): Bacteria > Pseudomonadota > Gammaproteobacteria > Burkholderiales > Burkholderiaceae_C > Limnohabitans_A. The sequence goes on from CAZPTM010000014.1 coordinate 1,497, forward strand.
GTTGGCGGGTAGGTAGCACCGAGCCGGGCGGGCAACCCTCGGCCCAGATTAATGGCGGTCACACCGTGGGTAACCACGGTGCACAGAATCCGGCTTATCGGAAAGCTCCACACTTTTCCCAGGCATGAAAAAAGCCCACACACGGGTGGGCTTGGTTACGCGAACGCAGTGCGCTCAGCTGCGCGATGCCAGCAAAGAGCCTGCCAAGGCAAACACCGAATTTGGCGCATTCACCTTGGGTGTTTGCAGGGTCTTGGGACGTGCAAACACACCGCGGCGGGTGCTGCTGGCTTGCGCAGGTGGCTCCACTTTTACGCCTTTGCCGCGTTGCTCGGCCACCAGTTGGCGCAGGCTGATGGACTGCAGATGGGCCAGCATTTTTTCGTTCAAACCTGCCCAAAGTTCATGTCGCATCCAGGCGCTGGACTCGATGCCTTCTTCCTGATCGGGTGCATCGACTGCAGCCACGATGTCGGCCATGCTGATTTTTTCAGCATTGCGCGCCAGCGAGTAGCCACCACCTGGACCTCGGGTGCTTTCGACCAGCTCGGCCTGGCGCAGTTTGCTGAAAAGCTGTTCCAGGTAAGAAAGGGAAATCTGATGGCGGGCACTGATGGCGGCAAGAGCCACAGGGCCGTGGTCTTCGCGCAGGGCTACGTCAATCATGGCAGTGACGGCAAATCGACTTTTGGTGCTCAAACGCATGGTGTTCTCCTTTGCGGCGTTCAGTCTCCGGCTGCAAGCAGTTGAGACCGTCTGGTGAGCCACCTAACGCAGTAGCTCAAGCCAGCGGTGATTCATTGTCGCAGACACATCCCCATGTAAGGTTAATGGGGTGTAAATCAAGATGAAATTGAGATGAAGAATAAAAGTTAAAACTTTTCACCAAATTTCAGCTGCCGCCAAGTGCCTGAAGTAAGTGGGTGCAAACTCTTTTGGCCAATTCGTTGCCGTCTCAATTGCCATTGACCTGCGGGCAGGCTGGCGGTCAAGGCAGGTAACCAGCCAGGGGCCTCGGGTGTGGGGGTGATCAGGCGCAGGCTACCGCGCTCTGCTTGGCGTTGACTGATGCTGCAGCGCACTTGCCAGCTTTGGAGTCGTTGCAGGGTTGCATCCAGCGCGTTGGCAGGTACAGATAGCATCCACTCTGCTTCCAGCGGACGTTGTCGGTCCGCAAAGCGTTGCAACACCGTTGGATCGTTGCTCCAAACCTCCAGGCCTGACATGGGACCAGAGGGCAGGGGGAACAAAGGCGCGTGCTTGCGCAAGCCGGCAGGCACAGGGGCATCCGCATGGTCAACATGCATCTCGGGCCAGCTTTGAGGCGCTGACACATAAGCCAGCACTGTCCAGCGTGCGTCTGCGTGCGGGGTGCGTTGTCCAGCCAGCACCCGCACCTGCTCGGGCTGCACTCGCCGAGCGGGGTCGTTGACCACCTGTCCGTTCACCTGCACAGCGCCAGAGGCAATCCAGGCTTCAGCCTGACTGCGCGAACAGCTTTGCAAGGCCGCCACCACTTTGGACAGGCGCAAGCCCTCGACTGAAGTACCGCTCATGCCTGCAAGGTCTCGCGAATGTGGTCCACATGCGCCTGCAAAGAGCGCGCTGCCACAGGCCACAGCCGTGGTGGCACATCAGCATAGGCGTGCTCCACCCATTGCTGCAAGCTGCCGTGCGGCAAGGCCTGCATGGCAGCCGCAATCTTGGCTTCGCGCTTGAGCCGGTGTGCCTTCAGTTGCGCAATGGCCTGCGGGGCAAAGCCCAGTACATGGCCGTGCGCAGGCAGGATGAATTCAATATTGAACTGCTCGCAAGCCGCAGTCAGCACGTACAGCGAATTCAAGTAGTCGCCCATATGTCCATCGGGCGGGTCAATCACGGTGGTGCTGCCGTTCAGAATGTGGTCGCCCGAAAACAGCAAACCGTCTTCCTCCAGGACCAGACACACATGGTTGGCTGCATGACCAGGTGTGTACAGCACGCGCAAGGTGTGGCTGCAGCCTGGGCCTTGCAATGTGATGCATTCGCCGTCCAGCAACTCTCGATCGGGTGTGAACACGCTGTGCGCACGCGCCGTGGGGCGCGAGGCCAGGCCCAAAATCGGCGGATTGTGGGCGCACAAGGCTTGCAGTGGTGCAGCGCCGGGTGAGTGATCCGGGTGCGAATGAGTGCAGACAATGGCTCGAATGTCGCCGCCCGCGACGCGCCACAAGCGCTGCAGGTGCTCGTGGTCTGCAGGGCCGGGGTCAATCGCCACATAGCCGGTGTGCGGGTCACCCACCAAATAACTGTTGGTGCCGGGGCCCGTCATCACGCCAGGGTTGGGGGCGGTCAAGCGTTGCACATTCTTCAATAGCGGCACAGCTTGCTCGCTTTGCCAATCCAGGTGGTGCAGCATCTGCCCATCCGGGCAGACCAGGGCCAGCTCGCCATAAGGCGGCTCGTGCTCCATGTAGCGCGCTTCTTGTCCGGCCAACCAGCCCGCACGTGGGCAACTGGTCCACAGTGGCTCTTCCGTGGCGGCGCAGGCGGCCAGCACCTCATCGACCGTGCCCCACACCTGCAAACGTTCCAGCGTGCGAATGGTGGGGTAGATGATGAAAAACTGCCCTGCCTCGTGCCGCGCCAGTGCATCGGCCGGATGCACCCACACAGGTTCAAATTGCTCGGACTCATCAGCCACCGGTGTTTGCCCCTCGGGCATGCGGGCCACCAAGAACGGCACGTCAAAGCGGCGCGGCAAGTCTTTGTCTGTGATCCAGTGCGCCAGCACAAACACCTGCTCGCCCGCCAGCTGCAGGCCGCGCGACAGGCATTGGGCGGCAAACGGGCCCTGTCGGTCAATCGCATCAATGTCTGCCTGGTCAGCCCAGCGCCCATCGGTATGGCGTGCCAGCAGCACACCCAGCTCTTCAAAGCTTTCGCGAATGGCGGCAATGGCCTGCGTCAGGTGCAAGTCGCTTTGGCCCGATCGACGACTGGACTGCGTGTGCGCAGCCGCATCGGCCGCATCCACACCACCGCCCGGAAAGACATAGGCCCCGGGTGCAAAGCTTGCACTCATGGAGCGGCGGGTCATCAGCACTTCCAGGCCTTGTGGGCCGTCGCGCAACAGCAGCACCGTGGCTGCAGGACGAAGGGGCGCGGGTTCGCGCTGCGCATGAAGGAGCTGGGATGTTCGGACCATGCAGACATTATCTCCATTGGCCAACAGACAGCGATAATGACACCATGCGTATTCGCTTTACCAAAATGCAGGGTGCAGGCAACGACTTTGTTGTGCTTGACGAAACCCAGGGCCGGTTGAATTTGTCCTCGGCCCAATACCGTTTTCTGGCCGACCGCCACTTTGGGGTGGGCGCTGACCAGATCCTGAGCGTGCGTCCTTCGCCCGCACCGGGCCTGGACTTTGAATATGTCATCCATAACGCCGATGGCGGCGAGGTCGAGCATTGCGGCAATGGTGCGCGCTGTTTCGTGCGGTATGTCCGCGACCAAGGCCTGACCGACAAGCAGACCGTACGCGTCAAGGTGCAAAAAGGCCAAATCGAGCTGACCATGAATGCCGATGGCCGCGTCACGGTTGACATGGGCGCACCCGTGTTCGATTTGCCGCAAGTGCCATTCAATCCCGCAGGGCTGAACAGCACACCGGTTCATGGTTGGCCCGTGTTCGACTTGCCGCTGGGCCCCAATGGCGACCAAGGCACCGTGCGCGTCGGTGTGGTGTCCATGGGCAACCCCCACGCCGTGCAGCGCGTGGACAACGTTGACACTGCCCCTGTGCTCATCCAAGGCCCCTTGATCGAAAGCCATCCCGCGTTCCCCAGGCGGGTCAATGCCGGCTTCATGCAAATTGTCTCGCGCAGCGCGATCCGTTTGCGCGTGTACGAGCGCGGCGCAGGCGAGACCCTCGCGTGTGGCACCGGCGCTTGCGCCGCTGTGGTGGCAGGCATTCGCCAAGGCTGGCTCGATGCCAAGGTCGATGTGCATACCCACGGCGGCGTGCTCACCATCGAGTGGGCAGGCCAGGCCGACAGCTCCGTACGAATGACCGGCCCGGCCACGCCCGTGTTCCAGGGCGAAATCGATATTCCTGAACTGTGAAGGCAAACCCATGAGCGACGTGCCGATGACTCCCATCACCGAAGACGACATTGCCAATTACCTGGCCAATACCCCTGACTTTTTCGAGCGCCACGCCGAGCTCCTGGCCAGCGTGCAGCTGACCCATCCGCAAAGCCAACGCACCGTGGGCCTGCAAGAGCGTCAGGCCATCATGCTGCGCGAAAAAATCAAAGGGCTTGAGCACCGCATCATGGACATGATTCGTCATGGCCACGAAAACATGGCTCTCACCGACAAGCTGCACCGCTGGGCCTGTGAGCTCATGGTCACGCCACAAGAGCAGTTGGTCGCTTCAGCCATCGACAACATCGAGCAACTCTTCCAGGTGCCCCAAGTGGCCTTGCGCCTGTGGGACCTTGCCCCCGCTTGGGCGCACGCATCGTTTACGCAGGGCGTGACCGAGTCAGTCAAAGACTATGCACAGTCGTTGGACACCCCTTATGTCGGCCCTAATGCTGGTTTCGAAGCTGTGCAGTGGCTGTCCGAACCCGCTCAGGCAGCATCGGTGGCCCTCATGGCCGTGCGTCGCGCACCGGGACAACCGGCCTTTGGCGTGTTGGTCCTGGCCTCGCCCGATGCGCAGCGCTTTAACGTGCACATGGGCACAGACCTGCTCGAACGTCTGGCTCAGCTCGCAGGTGCCAGCTTGTCGGTGCTGCAGGCCGACTGACCATGAACGCTGCAGACCTGCAGCACAGCGCCGCCACCGACCCCCTGGTGGCCAGGTACCTCGACCATGTGCGGTTCGAAAAACGGCTGGCCGAGCGCACCTGCGCTCTCTACACCCAAGATCTGGAGCGCCTGCAAACTTGGGCCCAAGAAGCAGGCGTCGGTTTGCCGCAAGTCTTGTCTCACCACGTGCGTGGCTGGGTGGTGCGCATGCACAGCCAAGGTCGTAGCCCACGGGGAATTGCCCTCATTCTGTCGGGTTGGCGCGGTTTCTACGACTGGCTCGCCCGCGAAGGCCAAGTGACAGCGAACCCGGTGCAAGGCGTACGCGCTCCCAAAGCCGCCAAGCCCCTGCCCAAAGCCCTGGGGGTGGAAGATGCCATGGCCTTGGCCGAGCACGACGGCGAGGCCGAAGACCCTTGGCTCCAAGCGCGCGACGCGGCCATGGTTGAGCTACTCTATGGTTGCGGCCTGCGTGTGGGTGAACTGGTCGGACTTGACGTGGTGGCCAGCGCACAAGCCCTTCAAGACGGACGCGGCTGGATCGACCTGCAAGCTGCTGAAGTGCAGGTGCAAGGCAAAGGCAGCAAGCGCCGCACAGTGCCGCTGGGTGCTCAGGCACTGGCTGCGTTACAACAATGGTTGCCCCTGCGCAGTCAGTTGCCCGGCATGCTCGAACAACCCGTACCCAGCGCTAGCAGCCCGTCGCTGGCCTTGTTTGTCGGGCAACGGGGCACGCGTTTAACAGCCCAATCGATCTGGCAACGCCTGCGCCAACGCAGCCTGAAAGCCGGACTGGCCACCCCCGTGCACCCCCACATGTTGCGCCACTCCTTTGCCAGCCATGTGCTGCAGTCCAGCGGTGACCTGCGCGCCGTGCAAGAACTGCTTGGCCACGCCAACATCACCACCACGCAGGTGTACACTCGTCTGGACTTTCAGCATTTGGCCAAGGCCTACGACGCGGCCCACCCTAGAGCCAAACGCAAACCCTGACCGGGCGGCAAAAGCTACAAAAAAAGGGCGCCGAATGGCGCCCTTTGACCTGGGGTCTTTGACCGGTCACTTCTTGTTGCGCAACTTGACGATGCCCAACATGTCCATGACCATTTTCTCGTAATAGGGTTCTGACGTGCCTTTTTGCATTTTGCGCAGGAAGTACTTCTCGAATGCAACCTTGGCCAGGTGAACCCATTTGCCTTCGCCAAACCAGCTGACGTTGCGGGGCGGGATTTGGGGCAGGGCCACAAAGGCCGCACCAGTGTCTCCGAAGTCGGCCAGGCAGACGGTGTTCCAGGTGGCTTTGTGGCTGGGCTCTTTGCCGTCGAGCATTTCGCGGATGTTGTGGGCGGTAGCCGTCACCATGGACTCGATCATGTAGCCGGTCTTGGGTGTGCCGCAAGGAATGGGGGTGGCTTCCACGGGCGGGATGGCCACGCACACGCCCACGCTGAAGATGTTGTGGTACTTGGGGTTGCGCTGGTGTTCATCAATGTTGACCATGCCGCGCGGATTGACCAGGCCCTCGATGCCGAACAAGGCGTCGACGCCCTTGAAAGCGGGCAGCATCATGCCGTGCTTGAAGGGCAGTTCGTGCTCGCGCTTGGGATTGCCCATGTCGTCGTGCTCGGTGACGTACATCTTGCCGTTTTCAATTTTGGTGGTCTTGGCGTTGCAGATCCATTTGATGTGGCGATCGCGCATGGCCGCCTCGAGCAGGCCCTTGGAGTCGCCCACGCCGCCCAGGCCGAGGTGGCCAATGTAGGGCTCGGAGGTGACGAAGGTCATGGGCACTTTGTCGCGGATCTTGCGCTTGCGCAGGTCGGTGTCCATGATGAAGGCGTATTCGTAGGCCGGGCCAAAGCAGGAGGCGCCTTGCACCGCGCCGACCACGATGGGGCCGGGTTCGGCCACAAATTTGTCCCAGTTGACTTGGGCGTTTTCGGCGTGGCTAACGTGGCAGATGGATTGGGTGTGGCCATCGGGGCCGAGGCCGGGGATTTCGTCAAACGCGAGTTTGGGGCCGGTGGCAATGACCAGGTAGTCATAGTCAACCATGGTGCCGTCGAGCAGCTCGATTTTGTTCTGGTCAGGATGCACACGCTTGGCGGCCTGGGTGATGGCTTTGATGCCTTTACGGCCCAGTGCGGGCTCGATCTCGATTTCGATGTCTTTGCGCTTGCGCCAGTTCACGGCCACCCAAGGGTTGGAGGGCACAAAATGAAAGCGGGGGGAGTCGCTGATGACGGTTACGGTGTCGCCGGGACGAGCCGCTTCTTTCATTTCATAGGCCATGGGCATGCCGCCAATGCCGGCGCCCAGAATCACGATATGTGCCATGTTTTCTCCTCGTTAGGAATGTCTTGAACGAAAACATCGTACCGCATACCCTGGGGGTATGTAATCGCGGATACTCCCTAGTTCTGAAAGATTTTTTGCGACCTGAATCGGAGCTTACATGGCACTCATTCCTGCAACCATCCTGACCGGCTTTTTGGGCTCGGGCAAGACTACGCTACTCAAGCGTGTGCTGTCTGAATCGCATGGCATGAAAATCGCCGTGATCGAGAACGAGTTTGGCGAGGAGAACATCGACACCGATATCCTGGTGTCCGAGACCAACGAGCAGATCATTCAGATGAGCAATGGCTGTGTGTGCTGCACCATTCGAGAAGACCTCCGAGCCACCCTGCAGCTGCTGGCCGCCAAGCGCCGCAAGGGACTGCTATCGTTTGACCGCGTGGTGATCGAGACCACGGGGCTGGCCGACCCTGGCCCGGTGGCGCAAACATTCTTCATGGACGACGAGATTGCCGAGACCTTCATGCTCGACTCGGTGCTGACTCTGGTGGACGCCAAGCACGCCGAGCAGCAGTTGACCGACCGTGTGGAAGCGCAGCGCCAGGTGGGCTTTGCGGACCAACTGTTCATCAGCAAAGCGGACTTGGTATCGCCTGAGGCGCTGGAGGCTTTGCAGCACCGCCTCAAACATATGAACCCCCGTGCGCCGCAAAAGGTGGTTCATTTTGGAGAGGTACCGCTCATGGAGGTGTTTGACCTGCGCGGGTTTAATCTGAATGCCAAGCTCGATATCGATCCGGACTTCTTGAATGCAGGCGACCATGAGCATGTGCATGGCGAGCATTGCGACCATGACCACGATCATGACCATGTGCACGATGAGCACTGTGGTCACGACCACCACCATGGCCACGAACACGGCGAGCACTGCAACCACCCGCACCACCATCACCATGATGACGACGTCAAGAGTTTTGTGTTCAAGACCGAACGACCGTTCGATCCGGCCAAGCTGGAAGACTTTTTGGGGGCTATCGTCAATATCTATGGCCCGCGCATGCTGCGCTACAAGGGGGTGCTTTACATGAAAGGCACCGAGCGCAAGGTCATCTTCCAGGGCGTGCACCAGCTCATGGGCAGCGACTTGGGCCCGCTGTGGACCGATGGCGAAACCAAAATGAGCAAAATGGTGTTCATTGGCATCGATTTGCCCAAAGATATCCTGATTCAAGGGCTGGAGCAAAGCCTGATTTGATGTTCAAGCAGGGCTGGCAATGGCATTAAAAACAATGAATTCGCGATAAAAGCGGAATTTGACCGTTCTAATCGCTACAATCGCCGCCCTGTAAGAGGCACCTTTGTGCACACGCCAAGGAGACATGACGTGAATGCGGTAAAAAAGTCGGCTGCCAAAAAGGCAGCTGTGACCAAGAAGCCGGTGGCCACCAAGGCTGCTGCACCCAAAGCCAAAGTTGCGAAAGCGTCAGTGGCCAAATCCACTGCGCCCAAAACCAAGCCTGTAGCCAAGCCGGCGGCCAAATCGGCTAAACCGGTTGCAAAACCGACGCCTAAAAAGCCTGTGGCCAAAGCGCCGGCTAAAAAGGTGGCTGCAGCCAAACCTGTGGCGAAAAAAGTTGTGGCCAAGGCGCCTGCTAAAGCTTCAGTCAAGACACCCGTCAAAGCTGTGGCCAAACCGGTGTCCAAAGCGCCCGCAAAGGCTCCCGTAAAGGTTTCTGCAAAAGTCCTGCCCAAACCAGCCGCCAAAGCAGCGTCCAAAACAAGCCCTAAAGCGGCACCCCAAGCCGTGACCAAGGCCCCAAGCAAGGTTGCTGCACCCGTGGCCAAAGCGCCGGTGAAATCGGTGCCCGCTGCGGTGGTTGCGCCAGCGCCTGTTCAGGCCCCTGCGGTGCCTCGTGCCACCAAGGCTTCGGCCCGGTTGGCTCAGATCACGGTGCCTTCAATGGCCCAAGCGGTGGCCTCTACGGCTGCCAAGTCCAGTTATTTGCCTACAATGCCATCCCCTGTTATTTCTGCCCCTCTGACCTCTGTGAAGAAAAACCCCAAACTGGCCAACAACTGGAAGAGCAAATCGGTGGATGAGCTCTGCGATGATGAAATCCTGGCCATGCCCGACAGCGAGTACATGAACGATGTGCAGCTGGCCTATTTCAAGCGAAAGCTCATTGAACTTAAACAAGGCATTTTGGAAAATGCCGGCGAAACGACCGAGCACCTGCGCGAAGACACTGTGGTTGTGCCCGATCCTGCAGATCGCGCCACCATTGAAGAAGAGCATGCCCTGGAGCTGCGCACACGCGACCGCGAGCGCAAGCTGCTCAAAAAGATTGAGCAGTCCATTAACCTGATCGATGCCGGCGATTACGGCTACTGCGACGAAACAGGCGAGCCCATTGGCGTGGGTCGCTTGCTGGCGCGGCCCACGGCGACTTTGTCGTTGGAAGCGCAGCAGCGTCGTGAACTCAAGCAAAAAATGTTTGGTGACTGACTCTGGTTTTCTGGACTCTCTTCAAAAAAAGCCCCTCATTGAGGGGCTTTTTGTTTTTTGTAACACGCGTTTTGTTGTCTCTGGTGGAAAAAATATTTTCAGGGGTCTCAAGCCTTCACATCTTACTTTTATAGTGATCTGTAAGTGCCTATTTTGAAAAGAAAAATTCCACCCGACTCGTCCTCGAAATACGCTCTAAGCTATTGATTTCATTGGGGATTTTTGGGAATTGATGCTTGTTTGATTGCGAAATCCTGATACAGTGCAAGAAAGTGCAATTAAGTGGGAAAAAGTGCCCGCTGAGCGCTTTCATAGCCAAAGGTCAAGATCGTGTTTCAAGGTGCATCGTCGCTGAGTCTGGATGGAAAGGGGCGTTTGTCGGTACCGACAAGGCACCGTGACGTCTTGTCGGCTACGGCGGGTGGCCAGCTCACGATCACCAAGCACCCGCACGGGTGCCTGATGGTGTTTCCCCGTCCGGAGTGGGAAAAATTCCGCGAGCGCATTGCGCAGCTGCCGATGTCGGCGCAGTGGTGGAAGCGCATTTTCCTGGGCAATGCCATGGATGTGGAGATGGACGGTACGGGCCGGGTTCTGATTTCGCCAGAGCTGCGTCAGGCCGCAGGTATTTCGAAGGACACCATGCTGTTGGGCATGGGCAACCACTTCGAGCTTTGGGATAAGGCCACTTATGACGCCCAGGAGGCGCAGGCCATGCAGGGCGAGATGCCCGATGTGTTCAAGGACTTCTCGTTCTGAGCGGTATGAGCACACCTGTTTTGGCCCACATCACCGTCATGCTGGATGCGGCCGTCGAAGCTTTGTTGGGCGCGACGGCGGGAGGTGCTGGACATTATGTTGATGGCACCTTTGGCCGTGGGGGGCATTCTCGGTTGATTTTGTCGCGACTTGATCCTCAAGGTCGCCTCACTGTTTTTGACAAAGACCCCGAGGCGATAGCGCAGGCGCAGCAGATTCAGGATGAGCGCTTGAGCATTCGCCATGAAGGGTTCCGGCATTTGCAGGATCTGCCCGATGGCAGTGTCGATGGGGTGTTGCTGGACCTGGGGGTGAGCTCTCCTCAGATTGATGACCCCGCGAGGGGTTTTTCTTTTCGTTTTGAAGGTCCGCTGGACATGCGCATGGATCCCACGCGCGGCGAAAGCGTGGCCGAGTGGTTGGCCTCCGCCGAAATGGGGCAGATTGCAGAGGTGATTCGTGACTATGGCGAAGAACGGTTTGCTGTTCAGATTGCAAAGGCGATTGTGGCTCGCCGACAAGAGCGGGGCCCAATTTCATCCACCACTGAACTGGCCCAGCTCGTGGCTGACACGGTCAAAACCCGCGAGCCGGGTCAGAACCCTGCAACGCGGACATTTCAGGCTCTTCGGATTTTCATCAACGCCGAGCTTGAAGAGCTCCAACAGGCGTTAGAGGCAGCTGTTCGGGTGCTGCGACCAGGTGGTCGACTGGTGGTGATCAGCTTTCATTCGCTGGAGGATCGCATCGTCAAGCAGTTCATCGCCAAACACAGCAAAGAAGTGGTGGACCGCCGCGTGCCGTTTGCACAGCCCAAGCCCATGCATCTGAAAGCGCTGGAGCGCGTCAAACCGAGCGAGGCTGAGGTGGCTGCGAATGCGCGTTCGCGCAGCGCCATCATGCGCGTGGCCGAGCGCACGGAGGTGTCTGCATGATCCGGCTGAATGTACTTTTGCTGGTGGCAGTGGTGCTCAGTGCACTGGCGCTGGTGCGCTCCCAATATGAAACTCGCCGCTTGGTGATGGCCATCGAAAAAATCAACAAGGAGACAGTCTTGCTGGAGGTGGATCACCAGCGCTTGCTGGTCGAGCGTCGTGCGCAGGCTACACCCCAGCGCGTGCAGGCATTGGCGCATCAAAAGTTGCAAATGCGTGTGGCCACTCCGGCAATCACCCAGTATGTAACGATCCAACCCGCAAATGCGGCTGCGACATCTTCTGGAGCGGCTCAATGAACGGCAGCCGCAGTGTCCAGTTTTCCACCAGTCCTTTGCTGGCCAGTAAGACGCCAGTCTGGCGCAGTAAATTCATTGTGGCAGCCATGGCACTGGGCTTTCTGGGCTTGGTGGGGCGTGCAGCTTATGTGCAGGTGTTTAACAACGCCTTCTTTCAGCGACAAGGTGAGGTGCGTTACGCCCGGACATTGGTGATGCCGCCAAATCGCGGCAAGATCATTGATCGCAATGGCATGCTGCTCGCGTCCAGCGTGCCAGCCCCCAGTATCTGGGCAAATCCTGAAGAGCTCGAGCGCGATCCGGCCAAGTTGCGGGAGTTGGCCAAGTTGCTGGGCATGAGCGCGTCGACTTTGGGCAAGAAGCTTGAGAATGACGACAAGACCTTTGTCTGGCTGCGCAGACAGATGGATGAGTCCGATGCCAAGGCTGTGCTGGCGCTAGGCATCAAGGGCATTTACAGCCATAAGGAATACAAGCGCTTGTATCCTGAGGGCGAAGCGGCGGCGCATATCGTGGGCTTTACCAATGTGGAGGACCAAGGCCAAGAGGGCGTAGAGCTGGTGTTCCAGAAGGCTTTGGCGGGCAAGCCTGGTTCGCGACGCGTGATCAAGGATCGTTTGGGTCGTGTGGTTGAGACAGTGGGCGATGTGTTGCCACCAGAAGACGGTCGAGACATCCAGCTGTCGATTGACAGCAAGATCCAGTTTTTTGCCTATCAAAAGCTGCGAGAAGCCGTGCTAGAGCACAAGGCCAAAGCCGGAAGCGTGGTGGTACTTGATGCACACAGTGGTGAATTGCTGGCATTGGCCAACTACCCTAGCTACCAGCCAGACAAGCGTGTGAATTTAAGTGGCGAACAGCTGCGTAATCGGGCCTTGATTGATACCTTTGAGCCGGGTTCGACCATGAAGCCTTTCGCCATCGCATTGGCGCTAGAGAAAAAATTGGTCCGACCAGAGACGGTGATTCAAACGGCCCCTGGTCGCATCACAATCACGGGCTCAACCATCACCGATGCGCATCCGCATGGCGCCCTCACGGTCAATGAGGTGATTCAGAAGTCCAGCAACGTGGGCACCGTCAAGATCGCCATGCAGATGACGCCTCGCGAGATGTGGGAAATGTTCACAGAAGTGGGGCTAGGGCAAAAGCCCAATATACCCTTTCCAGGTGTGGCCAGTGGTCGCTTGCGACCCTACAAGACCTGGCGTCCCATTGAGCAGGCCACGATGAGTTATGGCTATGGCCAGTCCGTGAGCTTGCTGCAGTTGGCGCGTGCATATACCTTGTTTGCGCGTGATGGTGAGGTGGTCAATCCCAGCTTGCTCAAGTCTGAGGCGCCAGTGCAGGGGGTGCGCGTGATCAGTGTGGCCAATGCGCGGGCCATGCGAAAGATGCTCAATATGGCTGCGGGGCCAGGCGGCACAGCGCAGAAAGCCCAGACCATGGGCTACTCCGTTGGCGGCAAGACGGGAACGGCGCATAAGCAAGAGGGTAAGGGGTATGCCGGTCACAAATACCGTGGTGTATTTGTGGGCATGGCTCCGATCGAAGAGCCGCGCATTGTGGTTGCCGTCATGATCGATGAGCCCAGCAATGGCAAGTACTACGGTGGCGATGTGGCGGCGCCTGTGTTCAGTGAGGCGGTGCAGCAAACCTTGCGCGTGCTAGGTGTGCAGCCGGATATGGCCGTCAAGCCTCAGGTGGTGGCTGATGCGGTGGAGGAGTCGTTCTGATGATCGAGCTTCAGACTCCGCAACAAGCTGCACAGTGGTTACGCCAAAGCGTGACGGGCATGCTGCGCGCAGATAGCCGCAAAGTGGGCGAGGGAGATGGCTTTATTGCCTGGCCGGGCGCAGCGGTCGATGGTCGCCAGTTTGTGGCGTCAGCCCTTGCGCAAGGTGCAGCGGCTTGCCTGATAGAGGCCAAGGACAGTGCGCCTTGGCGCGATGTGGTGCCTGCGCAGCGTGTGGCCAGTTTGTGGGATCTCAAGCGCAACACCGGTGTGGTGGCCGATGCTTTTCACGAGCACCCCAGCGAGCACCTGCATGTGCTTGCGGTGACGGGAACCAATGGCAAAACCTC
>CAZPTM010000015.1:0-14822 GCA_964589665.1 uncultured Limnohabitans sp.
GCGCCTTTGCCACCGAGCAGATCCACCAGCAGCGCGAAGACTTCAAGCGCCTGGGCGTGCTGGGCGACTGGGAGCGCCCCTACCGCACCATGGACTTTGCCAACGAGGCTGGTGAAATCCGCGCCTTCAAACAAGTCATCGAGCGCGGCTTTGTGTACCGCGGCCTCAAACCCGTGTACTGGTGTTTTGACTGCGGCTCTTCGCTGGCTGAGTTCGAAATTGAATACGCCGACAAACAAAGCGACACGCTGGATGTGGCGTTTGAAGCCGACGACGCTGCGGCTCTGGCCAAGGCCTTTGGTCTGAGCCAGCTTCCGGGCGACGGCAACAAGAAAGCCTTCACCGTCATCTGGACCACCACCGCCTGGACGATCCCCGCCAACCAGGCACTCAACGCCCACCCCGAGCTGGACTACGCCCTGGTCGACACCCCGCGTGGCGTCTACATGCTGGCCGCCAGCCTGGTGGACAAATGCCTGGAGCGCTTCGGGCTTGAAGGCACGGTGGTTGCAACCGCCAAGGGCGAAGCCCTGCGCGGGCTGGTGTTCCGCCACCCGCTCTACGACGTGGACACGAGCACCGGCGCCTACAGCTACAAGCGCCTCTCGCCGCTGTACCTGGCCGACTATGTGAGCGACACCGACGGCACCGGCATCGTGCACTCCGCCCCCGCCTACGGTCTGGACGACTTCAACAGCTGCGTGGCCCACGGCATGGCCTACCAGGACATCCTGAACCCGGTGCAGGGCAACGGCGTCTACACCGACGAGTTGCCTCTGTTTGGCGGCTTGCACATCTGGAAAGCCGTGCCGCGCGTATTGGAAGTGCTGGCGCAAAGCGACCGGCTCATGGCCACGCAAAAAATCACCCACAGCTACCCGCACTGCTGGCGCCACAAAACACCCGTCATCTACCGCGCCGCGCCGCAGTGGTTTGTGCGCATGGACGAAGGCACCGGCGTGTTCGAAGACCCGGCGCAAAAGCCTGCCAAAACCTTGCGCCAGATCGCGCTGGACGCCATCGAGCAGACCAGCTTCTACCCCGAAAACGGCAAAGCCCGCCTGCGCGACATGATCGCCAACCGCCCGGACTGGTGCATCTCGCGCCAGCGCAGCTGGGGCGTGCCGGTGCCCTTCTTCATCCACCAGGACAGCGGTGAGCTGCACCCGCGCACGCTGGAGATCCTGGACCAGGCCGCTGCCATTGTGGAAAAAGGCGGCATCGAGGCTTGGAGCCGTGTCACGGTGGAAGAGATTCTGGGTGCGCAGGACGCACCGCACTACACCAAGAGCACCGATATTCTGGAAGTCTGGTTCGACTCCGGCTCCACCTTCCGCCATGTGCTGCGCGGCAGCCACAAGGACGCCTACGCCCGTGCGCCCTTCCATGAGCAAGGCCCCGAAGCCGACCTGTACCTGGAAGGCCACGACCAGCACCGCGGCTGGTTCCACAGCTCGCTGCTGCTGGGCTGCGCCCTGGAAGGCCGCGCACCCTACAAAGGCCTGCTGACCCACGGCTTTGCCACCGACGGCCAGGGCCGCAAGATGAGCAAGTCGCTGGGCAACACGGTGGACCCGCAAAGCGTGACCAGCAAGATGGGCGCCGAAATCGTGCGCCTGTGGGTGGCCAGCACCGACTACTCGGGCGACCTGAACATCGACGACAAGATCCTGGCCCGCGTGGTCGACGCCTACCGCCGCATCCGCAACACGCTGCGCTTCTTGCTGGCCAACGTGAGCGACTTTGACCCGGCCCAAGACGCCGTGCCGCTGGATCAGATGCTGGAGATTGACCGCTTTGCCCTGGCCCGCGCGGCCGAACTGCAGGCCGACATCCTGCGCCACTTTGAGGTGTACGAGTTCCACCCCGTGGTGGGCAAGCTGCAGGTGTATTGCTCGGAAGACCTGGGCGCGTTCTACCTGGACGTGCTCAAGGACCGCCTCTACACCACCGCGCCCAAGAGCCTGGCGCGTCGCAGCGCCCAGACCGCGCTGTGGCAGATCACCCACGCCATGCTGCGCTGGATGGCGCCCTTCCTGTCCTTCACCGCCGAAGAAGCCTGGAAGACCCTGGGCACCTCGCCCTCGATCTTCTTCGAGACCTTCGCCAAGTTCGACACCCCCGACGCCGCCTTGCTGGCCAAGTGGGCCCGCATCCGCGAGATCCGCGACCTGGTCAACAAGGACATCGAAGCCGTGCGCGCCGAAGGCAAGGTGGGCGCTTCGCTGCAGGCCAACATCACCGTCACGGCCCCGGCTGCCGACCACGCGCTGCTGAGCAGCCTGGGCGATGACCTCAAGTTTGTGTTCATCACCTCCAAAGTCACGCTGCAAGCCGGTGACGCGCTGGCGGTGCAAGTGGCGGTGAGCGAAGCCACCAAGTGCGAGCGCTGCTGGCACTACAGCGACGACGTGGGCCACGACAGTGCGCACCCCACCCTGTGCGGGCGCTGCACCAGCAACCTGTACGGCGCGGGCGAAACCCGCACGGTGGCCTGATCGCCATGGCACGCGGCAAAGGCGCACGCTCGGGCTGGCTGCACTGGCTGGGCATTGCCGTGCTGGTGGTGCTGTTTGATCAGTTCACCAAGGTGCTGATCCTGGGCAGCTTTCAGTACGGCGACAGCGTGACGGTCACCTCGTTTTTCAACCTGGTGCGTGCGCACAACCACGGCGCAGCGTTTTCGTTTCTGGCGGGTGCAGGCGGCTGGCAGCGCTGGTTCTTCACGGGGCTGGGCATCGCTGCCACCTTGGTCATGATCTGGATGCTGCGCAGCCATGCGGGCCAAAAACTGTTTTCCTGGGCCATCAGCCTGATCCTGGGTGGTGCCGTGGGCAACGTGATCGACCGCCTTGTGCACGGCTATGTGGTGGACTTTCTGGACTTTCACTGGGCCTTTCTGGACGGCATCTTCCACGCCGGGCACTTCCCGGCCTTCAATGTGGCTGACAGCGCCATCACCGTGGGCGCAGGCCTCTTGATCCTGGACGAGCTGCTGCGCGTGCGGCGCGGGCGTTAAACGGTTAAGCTCGCGTTTTTGAACATCTGACTTCGCTGAGGGAGACAACCCATGCCCGCCTTGCTGCCCAACATTGATCCCGATGGTTTGCTCGAGTTTTCGGTGGTTTACACCGACCGGGCGCTCAACCACATGTCCAAGCGCTTTGCTGGCGTGATGACCGACATCTCGCGCATGCTCAAGGATGTGTACAAGGCGCACAGTGTGGCTCTGGTGCCAGGCAGCGGCACCTTTGGCATGGAGTCGGTCGCCCGCCAGTTTGCCACCGGCCAACATGTCATGGTGATCCGCAATGGCTGGTTCAGCTTCCGCTGGACGCAGATTTTTGACATGGGCCAGATCCCCAAGAGCCACACCGTGCTCAAGGCCCGTCGCGTGTCCAACGCACCGCAGGCGCCCTGGACGCCTGCTCCGATTGAAGAAGTCCAAGCCGCCATCGCTGCTGAAAAACCCGCGCTGGTTTTTGCCCCGCACGTGGAAACTGCCGCCGGCATGATGCTGCCCGACGACTACCTGAAAGCCGTGGCCGATGCGGTGCACGCTGCGGGTGGTCTGTTCGTGCTGGACTGCATTGCCTCGGGTGCCATGTGGGTGGACATGCAAGCCACCGGCGTGGACATCTTGATCAGCGCGCCGCAAAAAGGCTGGAGCAGTTCGCCCGCCTGCGCCATGGTGATGATGAGCGAACGCGCCCGTAAAGCGATTGACGCCACCACCAGCACCACCTTTGCCGCCGACCTTAAAAAGTGGCTGCAGGTCATGGAAACCTACGAAAGTGGTGCGCACATGTACCACACCACCTTGCCCACCGACGCCTTGCAGCGCCTGCAGCAAACCATGCTGGAGACAGAGGCCTATGGCTTTGACAAGGTGCGCGAAGAACAAATGGCGCTGGGCGCTGCCGTGCGCGGCTTGCTCAAGGAATACGGCTTTGCCAGCGTGGCCGCGCCCGGCTTTGAAGCACCGGGCGTGGTGGTGAGCTACACCACCGACCCAGATATTCAGAACAGCAAGAAGTTTCTGGCCCAGGGCTTGCAGACCGCGGCAGGCGTGCCGCTGCAGTGCGACGAACCCGCAGACTTCTCTACCTTCCGCATGGGCCTGTTCGGCCTGGACAAGTGGCACAACGTGGAGCGCACGCTGGGCCAGTTGCGCCAGGCGCTGGACGCCGTGGCGCCCAAGCAGAAACTGGCGGCCTGATTAAAGCGTCAGGATCGTGCAGCCCGTGGTCTTGCGGGCTTCCAGCGCACGGTGGGCGTCCTGCACCTGCGCCAGCGGGAAGGTCTGGTCAATGTGGATCTTGACCTTGCCTGAGAGCACCACATCAAACAATTCATCGGCCATTTGCTGCGTGCGCTCGCGCGTGGCGATATGCGTGAACAAGGTTTGACGCGTCACGTACACCGACCCCTTGGGGCCCAAAATCGCGGGCGAGAACGGGTCCACCGGACCAGATGAGTTGCCAAAGCTCACCATCAGGCCAAAAGGCTGCAGGCAGTCCAGCGACTTGTCCCAGGTGTCCTTGCCGACCGAGTCGTACACCACCTTCACGCCCGCACCCCCGGTGATTTCCTTGACGCGTGCGCCAAAGTCTTCAGTGGAATAGTTGATACAGAATTCGGCGCCGTTGTCGCGAGCCAACTGGCACTTGGCTTCGGTTCCAGCGGTGCCGATCAAACGCAGACCCAAGGCCTTGGCCCACTGGCAAGCAATCAGGCCTACGCCGCCAGCCGCTGCATGGAACAGCACAAAATCGCCGGGCTGCAGCGCCTCCACAGGCTTGACGCGGCGCAGCAGGTATTGCGCCGTCAGGCCCTTAAGCATCATGGCGGCGCCGGTTTCAAAGGAAATGCCGTCAGGCAGTTTGCACACGCACTTGGCCGGCATCACGCGCTCTTCGCAATAGCTGCCGGGTGGCATGCTGGCGTAGGCCGCGCGGTCGCCCACCTTCAGGTGCGTGACGCCCTCGCCCACGGCCTCCACCACGCCCGAAGCTTCCATGCCCAACTGCAGGGGCATGGCATTGGGGTACAGGCCGGTGCGCTGGTACACATCAATAAAGTTCAGGCCCACGGCCTTGTGACGGATGCGGATCTCGCCGGGACCGGGTTGCCCCACGGCCACATCAACAAGTTTCATGACTTCGGGACCACCGGGTTGGTCAATCTGAACGGCCTGGCTCATGGCTTTGCTCCTTTGGGGATGTGCATCAAAAACAAACGCAGACTGTGCCACGAAACGGCAGTGCCTGCATGGCCGCACAGACAGATGGGTGACACCCACCCTCAAGCCCCGGGACAAATGCCGCTACAGTGCGGGCATGCACCACAAACTCACCCCCGCGACCGCGCTTTGGCTGACCATTCCCCCCCTGCTGTGGGCAGGCAATGCCGTCATGGGACGCATGGTGGGCCCCTTGGTTCCCCCCATCACCCTGAACTTTTTGCGCTGGATCGGTGCCTTGCTGATTTTGCTGCCGCTGGCCCCTGGCTTGTTTCGCAGTGGCTCGGGCCTGTGGAGCCACTGGAAGCGTTTTGGCCTGCTGGGCCTGCTGGGCGTGGGCTGCTACAACGCGCTGCAGTACCTGGCGCTCAAAACCTCTTCGCCCATGAACGTGACCTTGGTTGCGGCCAGCAGCCCGGTGTGGATGCTGGGCATTGGCGCGCTGTTTTTTCAGGCACAGGTGCATCGTCGCCAACTCATGGGGGCGGCCTTCTCGCTCATGGGCGTGGCCGTGGTGCTCTCGCGCGGCGATATCGCGCACCTGCTGGACGTCAAGTTCGTCATTGGCGACGTGTTCATGCTGCTGGCCACCGCCTGCTGGGCTTGGTACAGCTGGCTGCTTTCGCGCCGCGATGAACCCGACAGCATTCGCAGCAACTGGGCCGCCTTCTTGCTGGCGCAAGTCATTTACGGCCTGGGCTGGTCGGGGCTGTTTACCGCCATGGAATGGGGCACCATCGACGCCCACATCCAGTGGGGCTGGCCGCTGGCCGCTGCGCTGGTGTTTGTGGCCGTAGGCCCGGCCGTGGTGGCTTACCGCTTTTGGGGACTGGGCGTGCAGCAAGCCGGGCCGGCCGTGGCCGGGTTCTTTGCCAACCTCACACCCTTGTTTGCCGCCGTGCTCTCCACCCTGGTGCTGGGCGAAGCGCCGCACCTGTACCACGCCGCAGCGTTTGCGCTGATTGTGGGTGGGATTGTGGTGTCGTCCAGGCGTTAAGAGTTAAAACGTCCCCGGATACAAGCCCCCATCGGGCAGGATGTTTTGCCCGTTGATGTAGCCCGCGTGCTGGCTACACAGGAAGGCGCAGATGGCGCCAAACTCTTCGGGTTGACCAAAGCGCTTGGCCGGGATTTGCGCGGTTTGGGCGCTGCGCACTTCGTCCAGGCTCTTGCCGGTTTTTTGCACCGCGCCTTGCAGCGTGGCAGCCAGGCGGTCGGTGTCAAACTTGCCGGGCAGCAGGTTGTTGATGGTCACGCCTTTGGCGGCCACACCGCTGCGGGCCAGGCCGGCCACAAAACCCGTCAGGCCGCTGCGGGCACCGTTGGACAAACCCAGAATATCAATCGGTGCTTTGACCGCGCTGGAGGTGATGTTGATGATGCGTCCAAACCCGCGTGCGGCCATGCCATCTACCGTGGCCTTGATCAGCTCAATGGGTGTGAGCATGTTGGCGTCCACGGCTTTGATCCAGGCTTCGCGGTCAAAGTCACGAAAGTCGCCGGTGGGTGGGCCGCCTGCGTTGGTGACCACAATGTCAAAGTCTTTGCCCGGCCCACCTTGCACGCTCCAAATGGCTTCGCGGCCTTCGGTGGTGGTGATGTCACACGCCACGCCCAGCACCTGCACCCGGCCAGCGGTCTGGCTGCGCAAGCGTGCCACGCTGGTCTGCAAAGCGTCAGCACCGCGTGCCACCATGACCACATTCACGCCTTCGTGGGCCAACGCGCTGGCGCAGCCCCACCCCAGCCCTTTGCTGGCGCCGCCGACCAAAGCCCATTTGCCTGCAATGCCCAAATCCATCTTCGTCTCCTGAAATCAAACTTTGTGTGCGGGCATGCGCGTGACCCAGAACACGCCCGAGAGCACCAACGCCGTGCCCGCCAAAATCCACATGTTAAAGGGCTCGCCCAGAATGAACACGCCCATCAGCAAGGTGGACATGGGGCCAATCATGCCGGTCTGCGCGGTCAGGCCCGAACCAATGCGTTCAATGGCGATCATCACCATCAGCACCGGCACCGCCGTGCAAGCTGTGGCGTTGAGCAAGGACAGCCAGATGACTTCGGGCGCCACTTGCGCTGCCGACATGGGGCGCAGCAGCGCAAACTGCCCAATGCAAAACACACACGCGACCGAGGTGGCCCAACCGGCCAGGCGCAGCGAACCCAGGCGCTGCACCATCTGGCCGCTGTAGCTCAGGTAAGTGGCGTAGCTGATGGCGCTGCCCAGCACCAGCAAGGCGCCCAGCGTCGCGTTGGCACCATCGAACGAAGCCTCATGGCCGAACACCAGCAGCACCCCCGCATAGCTGAGCGCCATGCCCACGCCTTGGCGGTGGTTGATTTTCTTGCCGTACAGCAGCCAGCCCAAGACCAGCACCAGCGTGGGGTTGAGGTACAGAATCAGGCGCTCGAGCGAAGCGCTGATGAAGTCCAGCCCCCAGAAATCCAGAAAGCTGGCCATGTAGTAGCCGGTAAAACCCAGGCCCACAATGCCGCGCAGGTCGCGCCCCGTCAGCTTGGGTTTGCCACGCCCAGCCCACCAGGCCATGGCCACAAACATGGGCATGGCAAACAGCATGCGGTACATCAGCAAGGTGACGGCATCAACGCCATAGCGGTACGCCAGTTTGACGATGATGGCTTTACCACTGAAGGCAATGGAGCCAGCTGCCGCCAGCAGCAAACCGCTGGTCAGGTGTTTGGGGTGCGCCGCGCTCATTTGCGCACCGGCTTGAACACCCGCAACCACTTGGTGGCGGGCAGGCCATATTTGGCTTCGATGCGTTCGGCCGCTTCCATCAGCTGCTCGCGCTTGGGGCGGCTGGGGGTGCGCTGCGCCAGCACGATGGTGTTGCCTTCGCGCGTGGGCTTGAAGGCCCAGACCGCATCCTCGCCAAACGCCGCCATGATTTTTTGCACGCTCTCGTCATAGCTGGACGAGCGGCCAAACAAATTCACGGTCATGCAGGCGTTGGGGCTGAGCAGCGCGTGGCAGTCTTTGTAAAAGTCCAGCGTGTCCAGCACCGGGCTGGCGGCTTCGTGGTCGTAAATATCCACCTGCAAGGCATCGACCACCCCCGTCCATTCGGGCGAGCGGATTTCTTTTGCTGCATCGGCAATGACCACGCGCAAGCGCTCGTCATCAGGCGGCAATCGAAACCAGCCTCGGCACGCATGCAACACGCCTGGGTTGATCTCGATGGCGGTGCAGGTCATCTTGAGTTTTTTGTAGCAGAACTTGGTGATGGTGCCAGCGCCCAGACCCAGTTGCATGGCATGCGCGCCTGCCACCTCCTCGGACGGCATGAACAGCAGCCAGGCCATCATGCGCTGCACATATTCCAGCTCAATGTCGTAGGGCTTTTTGATGAGCATGGAGCCCTGAATCCAGGGGCTCGACAAGTGCAGGTAACGAATGTCTCCGTCTTCGGAGAAGTGCACCTCGGGCAGCTGGATCTTGGATGAAGTAGATGGTGATGAGCTTCGCGCTGCCATGGTTGAGCAATTTTGTTTTGCAGCCAGTTTACCCGCCACCAGAATTCGTTCTTACAATAACCATCAAGTTCTCGTTATGAAGAACTTTTCAATCTTAAGGGAGTAGTTCAATGGATATTGAAAGCATCTGGACGTTTTTGTCCACACAAGGCGTCGAATTTGGTCTGAAGATTCTGGGCGCTGTTGCTGCCTGGATCGTGGGCAGATGGTTGATCGCTCTGGTCGTTTCCTTGATCG
Organism: uncultured Limnohabitans sp.; assembly: GCA_964589665.1. Taxonomy (GTDB): domain Bacteria; phylum Pseudomonadota; class Gammaproteobacteria; order Burkholderiales; family Burkholderiaceae_C; genus Limnohabitans_A. The sequence continues at coordinate 8,978 of CAZPTM010000015.1, forward strand.
GCAAAGGTTTGGAGCAAGCCAAAAAGCTCGACAACACGCTGATTCGCTACATTCGATCCATCATCAGTGCCGCGTTGACATTGGTGCTGGTGCTGTCCATTCTGGAAATCTTTGGCGTCAAGACTACCTCTTTTGCGGCTTTGCTGGCCGGTGCGGGTTTGGCCATTGGTACGGCGTGGAGTGGCTTGCTCGCTCACTTTGCAGCTGGCGTTTTTCTGCAAGTTCTGCGTCCCTACAAGGTCGGTGACTTCATCAGTGCGGGCGGGGTCACGGGCACGGTTCAGGAACTGGGTCTGTTCACCACCCACATCCTGACGCCTGATAACGTGACCACGATTTTGGGCAATAACAAAATCTTCTCAGACAACATCCAGAATTTCAGCACGCAGAGTGTGCGCCGCGTGGATTGCGTGGCCAAGGTGGCCAACAGCGTCAATGTTCAGGAAGCCATTGAGCGCCTGCGCCCAGCGATTGCGGCCATCGCCAACGTCAGCAACTCGCCAGCACCCGACATCGAGATTCTGCAATTTACCCCTGAAGGCCCCCTGCTGTGCGTGCGTCCTTACACCCACACCGACAACTACTGGCAGGTGTACTTTGACACGCACAAAACCATTGTGCAGACGTTCGGGGCTGCCGGCTATCCCGTGCCGGAAACACCTGTTGCCCATCGCAGCATTTGATGCCGCAACCCTGGGCGGGCAGCCTGTCCGCCTAGGCGCTGTTCGCGGAGCCTGAAACCCATGTTTCTGCGCAACGCGACAACCCCGGTAGCACCCGCATAGCATTGGCGGTACTCAAAGCTTGCAAGGCTTGCACTTCGATGCCTCGCACCTGCGCCAGCACCTGCGCAATGCGCGGCAACTCGGCGGGTGTGTTGCGTCCCTGCGGCAGGCCAGCGGCCCGCGCCTGAGCGGTTTGATACAACCAGTGGGGCGGAATGTCGGGTGCGTCGGTTTCCAGGACCAGTGCCTGCTCTGGCACGGTGCGGGCCAGTTCGCGCAGCGCGGTGGCGCGCTCGTAGGTCATGGCGCCACCAAAACCCAAGGCAAAACCCATCGCCACAAAAGCCTGGGCTTGCTGCGTGCTGCCATTGAACGCATGCGCAATGCCGCCTGCCACCTTCACTTGCCGCAGCCCTTTGAGCAGCATGTCCGCCGAGCGGCGCACATGCAAGATGACGGGCAAGCCATATTTTTGGGCCAGCCGCAGCTGCGCCAGATAAAACTGCCATTGCCGCTCACGCATGTCGGGGGTACACAGTTCAGGCACGAAATAATCCAGGCCGATTTCGCCCACGGCGACCAGGCGCGGATCATGGCGCGCCTGGGACAGCGCTTCGTCCAGCGCATCCAGGTCATCGCTTTGCGCTTGCGGCACATACAGGGGGTGAATGCCCAAGGCATACGCATCGCCATGCTCGGCGGCCAGGGCTTGCACACCCGCCCAATCGCGGCGCTGCACTGCAGGCAGCACACACAAACCCACACCCGCATCGCGCGCCAACTGGCGCACCTGCGCACGGTCGGGCGCAAACTCCGGCGCGTCCAGATGGCAGTGGGTGTCGATCCAGAACATGTTCAAGCACATGCCCAAGGCCCAGGGCCTCAGGCCAGTTGCCCGCGCACCAGGTGCAGTTGGCGGTCGCAGCGTGCGGCCAAGGCCTGGTCGTGCGTTACGAGCACAAAGGCGGTGCCTTGCTCGCGGGCCAGTTGGAGCATGAGCTCGAACACGGCATCTGCGGTGCCACGGTCCAGGTTGCCGGTGGGTTCATCGGCCAGCACACAGGCGGGCTGCGTGATCAGGGCTCGCGCAAGGGCCACACGTTGACGCTCACCCCCGGAGAGTTCGGCCGGACGGTGCTCACCACGCGCGCCCAGGCCCACGCGCTCCAGCCACTGCGCCGCCTGCGCTCGCGCCTGCGTGCGGTCCATGCGACGAATCCACAAAGGCATGGCCACGTTGTCCAGCGCGGTGAACTCGGGCAGCAGGTGGTGAAACTGGTACACAAAGCCCAGGTACTGGTTGCGCCAGCGCCCTTGCTCAGCCGCCGACAGGGCAGACATGTCCTGCCCTTTGAGCAGCACCTGGCCTGCGGTGGGCGCGTCGAGTGCACCGAGCAAATGCAGCAAGGTACTCTTGCCGGAACCGGAGGCACCCACAATGGCCAGCGTTTCCCCCGCATGCACCTGCAGGTCTACGCCCTGCAGCACGGCCACATCCAGCGAGCCTTCTGTAAAGCGGCGACTCAGGCTACGTGCGCTCAAAATCACATCATTCATAGCGCAATGCCTCCGCCGGGTTGACACGGCTGGCCCGCCAGCTGGGGTAGAGCGTGGCCACAAAGGCCAAGACCAGCGAAATGACCACAATGGGCACGATGTCCGAGGCCTGCGGCTCGCTGGGCATGCGGCTGATCAGGTACACATCGCGCGGCAAAAACTGCGCGTTGAACAGATGCTCCAGTGCCGGCACGATCACGTCGATATTGAAGGCCACCAGCAGGCCCAGCGCAAAACCGCTGAGTGTTCCAATCACACCCACCGTTGCCCCCTGCACCACAAACACGCCCATGATGCTGCGAGGGCTGGCACCCAGCGTGCGCAAGATGGCAATGTCGGCACGCTTGTCGGTTACGGTCATCACCAAGGTACTGACCAGGTTGAACGCCGCCACCGCCACGATCAAGGTCAGGATGATGAACATCATGCGTTTTTCGACCTGCACTGCGGCAAACCAGGTGCGGTTTTGCTGCGTCCAGTCGCGCACCAGGTAGTTGTTGCCCAAGCGGGCTTGCAGTTCGGCGGCCACCTCGCGGGCCTGGTGCAGGTCGCGCAACTTCACACGCACACCGGTAGGTCCTTCCAGTCGGAAGATGCGCGCAGCATCTTCCCAGTGCATCAGCGCCAGCGCCGAGTCGTATTCGTAATGGCCCGAGAAGAACTGCCCCAGCACCTGCATTTGCTTCATGCGTGGCACCACACCTGCAGGCGTCATTTGCCCGGAGGGCGACACCAGCGTGACAGTATCGCCCTCGCGCACGCCCAGGTTCATGGCCAGGTCTGCACCCAACACCAGGCCAAAACCACCCGGCTGCAACTGTGCCAACGCAGCCGACTGCTGACCCGCCTGCACATCCGACACTTCGGGCTCCAGCGCCGGGTCGATACCGCGCAGCAAGACACCCTTCATATCTTCGCCGCGGGCCAGCAAAGCCTGCGTGGCAATAAAGGGCGCTGCACCCACCACTTCGGGCTGCTGCCGCACCTGCGCCATCAGTCCGGCCACATCGGGCAAGGCGTTGCCGTCCGCAGCGTAAATTTCGATGTGCGAGACCACGCCCAGCATGCGGTCGCGCACCTCTTTCTGGAAGCCGTTCATCACCGACAGCACGATGATGAGCGCAGCCACCCCCAGGGCGATGCCCAGCATGGACACCCCCGAGATGAAGGAGATGAATCCGTTCTTGCGCGATGCCCGGCCTGCACGCGTATAGCGCCAGCCCAGCACCCATTCATATGGCCAAACCATGAAGACCCTGTTGTTGTTCTGAATCTGTGAAGTGGTAATTGTGGCATCCCTGACAATAGAGGGTGATTCACCTCTCGCGCCCGAGTCCATGCATTTGATCGTCGCCTACGCTGCCACGCACCGTCACCCCGATGCGCTGGCACACCTGCATTTGCCCCAGCTGCAAAAAGCTTTGCACCTGTTGCAGGCGCAAACCACCACCGATTGCGAAGAACACAGCCCCTGGCTGGCCCACGAGGCTGCCCACGCCCGTGCATTGGGTTGGGCCGAACAAGGCCCCTGGCCCTGGGCGGCTTTCGCCACGGCCAGCACAGCGCAGACCCATCAAGCCTGGATCAGTCCCTGCCACTGGCAAATCGGCATGGACCAGGTGATGATGCACCCGGCTGAGCAGCTCGCTCTGACTGCAGCGCAGGCCCAGTCCATCATCGACAGCCTTCAACCCTTGCTGAGCGAAGACGGCCTTGAGGTAAACCAACACACCCCTCTGTTGTGGCACGCCCAGGGCGACATGCTGCAAGGCGTCCACTGCGCCAGCCTGGAACGCATGGCGGGCAGCCACGTCAAACCTTGGCTCACACCCGAGAGCTTGCCCGCACCCCTTCGTCGCCTGCAAAGCGAAGCGCAAATGGTGCTCTACCACCACCCCGTCAACGACGAGCGCGCGACACGGGGACTGCCACCCGTCAATGCCCTGTGGTTCCATGGCGCAGGCCTGCCCCAAGCAGCCCCAGGGCAAGCCCAGACCCAGCTTGAGCAAGCCTTGCACCTGCCCGCCCTGGACGCTCACCCGCAAAGCTGGGCACAAGCCTGGCAAGCCCTGGACCAAGGTACTTTGGCCGCGTTTGTGTCCCACCTGGAAAGCGGCGGCACCGGCCAGCTGAGCCTGTGCAGCGAAACCCGCTGCCAGACCTGGCAACGCGCCCAGCCCCGCCCCTGGTGGCAGCGCCTGCGCCGCCCGGCTGTACCCACGCCTGCCCAGGTGCTGAAAAACTTGTTGACCGCATGAAGCTGATTGATCGAGACATCCCCCCTCGCGCCGTGTGGGCGCTGGAGCAAGCGGGCACCCACCCCTTGCTGGCACGGCTGTTGGCCGCACGCGGCATCGACAACGCCCAGGACCTGCAGGACGACCTGGCTTTGCTGATCCCACCCGACCAGCTCAAAGGCACACGCGAAGCCGCCGAGCTGCTGGCCCAGGCCATGCAGGACGGCAAACGCATGTGCATCGTGGCCGACTACGACTGCGATGGTGCCACCGCCTGCGCTGTGGGCCTGCGCGGCCTGCGCATGCTGGGCGCACAACATGTGGACTACCTGGTGCCCGACCGCGTGGTCGATGGCTATGGCCTGACCCCGACCATTGCTGAACGCGTCAAGCAAAGCGGCGCCGATGTGCTGATCACCGTGGACAACGGCATTGCCAGTGTTGAAGGCGTGGACGCAGCGCACCAGCTGGGCATGCAGGTGCTGGTGACTGACCATCACTTGCCCGGCGAGCAACTGCCCACGACGGATGTGACCGTCAACCCCAACCAGCCCGGCTGCAGCTTTCCCAGCAAATCCATGGCTGGGGTGGGCGTGATGTTTTATGTGCTGTTGGCCCTGCGCACCTTGCTGCGTGAGCGCGGCGTTTTTGACGCCCGCACGCAGCCCCGCCTGGACAGCCTGCTCCCGCTGGTCGCCCTGGGCACCGTGGCCGACGTGGTCCGCCTGGATGCCAACAACCGTCGCCTGGTGGCACAAGGCCTCAAGCGCATTCGTGCGGGGCACATGCCCCCAGGCATGAGCGCCCTGTTTCAGGCTGCAGCCCGCAACGTGCAACAAGCCAGCACCTTCGATTTAGGTTTTGCGCTGGGACCGCGCATCAACGCAGCGGGCCGCTTGTCGGACATGCGCCTGGGCATTGAGTGCCTGCAAACGGACGATGCCGCCTTGGCCACCCAGCTGGCCACCCAGCTGGATCAGATCAACCGCGAGCGACGCGTGATCGAAGGCGATATGCGCGACATGGCGCTGGAAATTGCGCAGTCCCTCTTTGAAGACGATGCGCCTGCGCCACCCGCCGTGTGCGTGTTTGACCCGGAGTTCCACGAAGGCGTGGTGGGCATTGTGGCCTCTCGCCTGAAAGAACAATTCCACCGCCCCGTGTTTGTGTTCGCTCCCAGCACCGCACCAGGTAAAGAGCACGAAATCAAGGGCTCAGGGCGTTCAATTCCAGGGTTTCATTTGCGCGATGCATTGGACTTGCTGGCCAAACGTGCGCCGGGCGTGCTGCTGCGTTTTGGCGGGCACGCCATGGCCGCGGGCTGCA